>JANMEX010000025.1:0-2638 GCA_031377485.1 Phyllobacteriaceae bacterium | reverse complement strand
CCCATCGGGCTGTTTCTTGGTTGGTCACTGTTGCTGGTCTTTGCAGTCAACCTGATTGTCTTTGCAATCATCATCTGGCTGGTTCTGAAATGGCCGTTGCATCCTCTTGTCCGCGCAACAGCAATCGGCATCCGGATTGATGAAATCCGCTCAACGGGCAAAGTTCCCTATGGCGTGGTGATGGTGGCGGCGCTGTTTGCCAGCCTGATCATGGCCCGCTACGGCGGCTAGATTGCCACTGGCGCGACGGCGCGAACCGGGTGGCGCATCGACCAGATCAGGGCGCGATGCACCTTGGCGCAGGCAATCAGAACAACGACGAACAGAGCAACATAGACTGGCTGCGCCGTTGCAATGTTTTGCAAATTGAAAGCAAAAGCACTCGCGCCCACCGGATTTGATCCAGCGCTTGCAGAATAGACGGCTCCATTGCTTACGCCCGCAAATACGACCAGCAGCGCCGCATGAAAATGGATGAAGCGGAAACGGCTCCACTCCTTGCTTCGCGCGGCGGCAAATCCGGCCAGCCCCAACAAGCCGACAATCAAGACTGCCGATGCCGTATCAAAAGACGCGAGCACTGACGCGGCTTTGTTAAACAACGGCGAAATGCTCAGATAAAGCTGCCAGCTCAGCGGATCAGACGGCGCAAGGCCGAGCTGGATCTGAAACAGATAGTAGGCGGCAAAGCCGAAGAATACGCCGGCGGGAACATAATTGCATGCATTCAACAGCCGGCGCATCGTCAAATCTCCATCAAAGCTTTGACGAGTGTGCCGGACAAAGGTTTTCAAATGGTTTCAGGCGTGGCGATGCAAGGGGGTTGGTTGCCGGCTTAGCAAGGCTAACGCGCAGATTTTTGCTATTTAGCGAACCCCTCTCGGATCGTCATTCCGTGGCCGCGAATGCGGAGCCCGGAATCCAGCGCTCCGAAGATCGAAGATTTGGCAAAATGGCAGGTTTTTATATCATGACGCGAACGGTTTTGAGCCCATAACTCGAAGTCGGCGCTCTGGGTTCCAGGCTCCGCTTGCGCGGCCCCGAAATGACGGTTCGCGTGAGGTGCCGCAATTTACAGGCCGACCTTATAGCCTTAGCTGCCATATCATCTGATCTGGCGTTCCAAGTTAAATTCTAGCGGATTTTCTCGAACTTGACGCTGCCGTCTTCGGCAACAATCCGGCGGAACGCTTTCGAGGCGGCCGGCAGCGGCTTAGGCGCTGCAATGGCGGCGATATCGGCGGCGGCATAGGCCGTGGAGTTGCGCACGCTTACCCGCTTGGGACGCGGCGCCTTGTAGGCGGCAGGCGCATCGCCCACCATTTGCGGCAACGGCTGCAACTGCTGCGCGGTGGCCAGCTGGTCTGGTATCTTCATCATGTCCCGGGCGATATCGCCGAGTTCCTTGACGATGCCCTTGGTATCAGCCGGAAGCGCGCTCACCTGCGTTTGCAGGAAGGAAATGCGGCTGTTGGTTTCGTTGATCAGCGTCTGCACACCAAGGTTTGACCGGTCCAGCTTTTCAGCAATCCGTGTCTCGATGCTGCCAACCTGATTGACCTTGTCCATCAACGCCACGACCTCACGGGTCGCATTCAAATTGCGGTAGGACAGAACCGAGACCATGATCGCGGCAATCAGCACCAGTGCATTGAAGCCGAACATGGCGCGCGCGCCCTGCACTTTCCAGATCGGCGGCTCGGCCATCATCAGCGTCGGCGTGACATTGACGGTGCGCATGGACTGGGAGATCGCGGACGCGGCCTCAATCAACTGGTCTTGCCGCGCCTGAAGGGCAACGTCGAGTGATGACGAGTAGATATCATCTTGTCGCGCAGCGTCGGCTTCCTGCGATGCAGGTTCCGGCGTCACGCGGATTTCGGCATACCTTTCGTGCTCTTGGTTTTCGTGCTCTTGGCTTTCATGCGCGTGCTTTTCGTGCGCGTGCTTCTCAGACAAAATCTCGCCGGAAAGCCGCGCTGCCGCCAAAATCCGGAATGGCTTGCCCTGATATTGCTCGCGGCGCATGGCGTCCCAGTCGGCGCGCGTTCTCACCACGGCTGACAGCGTGGGAAACACTTCCGGCGGGATGGCCATGTCGAGCCTGTTCATCATGCACGCTTTGCAAACTTGTCGCTGTTGCGCAGCAATTGCAGATTGTTTGCGGTTGTCTCGTTGGCCGGATCAATCTCGTAGGCCTTGAGGAAATAATCCCGCGCCTTGCGCAGATCGCCGCGCAGCAGGTGGGAATATCCAAGATTGTTGTAATATTCCGGCCGGTTCGGGATCATCTTGCCGAGCTTCTTGTAAGCCACATCGGCATTGTTGAAACGCCCCAATTCATCCGCGGAAGCGGCATAGCCAAGCCATGCCTGCGGATCATTCGGGAAGACTTCGACCGAGCGCTTGAAGACAGCATAGGCCTTGCCATAGTTCTTTTCACGGAACTGGACTTTGCCATTTTGCAGCAATTCATCATTCTTGTAATAGGCGACGTCGGATACATCCTGAACCGACAATGCGCTGTCGGCAAACGTCGATTGGTCTGACAGACTGGTGTTCTGGCACCCGGTGCCCAAAAGCAATACAGCAGCCGAAAACAAAGAAACCCTGAAACCAACTGACACGCCGCCACCCC
>JANMEX010000379.1:0-4036 GCA_031377485.1 Phyllobacteriaceae bacterium | reverse complement strand
CCAGCGCATTGTTGCGATGCTGTTTGCCATGGCCCGGATCGTGGAAAGTGGCACCGCAGCTTTAACCTCGCCCGCGAGCGGGAGAGGCGGTCCGCAGGACCGGAGAGGGGCAGTCACACTGCCCCGCCACCTCTACACCGCCATCATGCTCATCCTGCGCCCGGCAGAATCTGCCATCCGCCGCCTTATCCTCATTGCCGCGCAAGGCTTGGCGCTCAAGCCACGCGTTTCCCGTCCAATGCCAACAGACTTTTCCGCATTCTCAGCCGCTGGCGCTCAGAAAACACCGGCCTTCTCACTGTTTGATCCGCTCAAGCATTTTGATCGTGAAGACTTCGATCACAGCATCGACGCCATACCGACCAACAGCTTTTCCAGCTCTTACGACGAAGACTCCACCGCAGCGCCGCAACGCGTTCCATCACAAGACGAGCCGATCAATGCCGCATCGCTTTACTTGCGTCTTCGCGCGCTGCGTCATGCGCTCAGCAATCTTCCCCGCCAGGCTCGCCGTCTCGCCCGTTGGCAACAGCGCCGCGATGTCCTTCTTCAGCGCAAGGATCAATTCCGCCCGATCCGCATCTCGCCCTTCCGCCCCGGCCCGCCACCGGGCTACCGCAAGCGGACGCTTCACGCCGTCGATGACATTCTGCGTGATTGCAATTATTTCGCCCGCGAGGCGATGAACGCACCAAATACGTCCTGAGAACACAAGCTGACATTTGAAATAGAAAATCCGGCGGGTTCGTCAACCTCGGCCACCGGGCCGAGGATCCAGTCCGCGCCGAATCTTCAGGCAATATCTCGAATTCTGAAATAACAGAACCCAAGGCCGGTGGCCGGGGAAAGCCAAACCATGGGGAGAATTCAAAATCGCGGCATCAAACCTTCAGTGTTTTCGCCGCATCGCCGAATAGGTCAGCACCAGCGATACAGCCCAGACCAGTCCGTAGCCCCAATTCAAATCAAGCAACCAGTTCTCATTGCCCTGTTTGCGCAAGAAAATGAACGACAGCAACATCGCTTTGCACCCAGCCAGAAGCGCAAGATTAAGCGCACGCAAAACAGTCTGCCGCCGCGCGTAAAGCAGCTCGGCATGGTATTCTACCAGGTTTCTGAAACCCGGGACGAGCAATACCGAGAATAAAAGTCCGGTAACCGTCGCAACATTCTTGCCAAGCGCATTCGGGAAAACATGCAAGAATACTGCCAGCGCCGTGATGCCCAAGGTCGAGACAAAAAACAGTCCTGTCTCAAGCCCGATGCGCCGCTTGATCGAATTCAGCAAATCGCCGCTTCGCATCAGCTTTTGCACCAGCATCATGTTGAAGGTGCGGATTGGAATCGCCGTCAGGTCCACCAGCCGCATGATGATTGCATAAACACCTGCGGTTTCCGCCCCGCCCAGTGCCAGAACGAGCAACTTGTCGAGCTCTGACTGCACATAGAAAAGCACTTCTGCGACAGCCACTGAAAGCGAATCCGCAATGTGGCGCCGGTAAACCGGCATCACGAGCCGGAGCCGCGCGCGAGGCATGAAAAACAGCACGCCCAAAACCAGAGCCGCAAAATTCGCGGCTGCATACCAGATCGCCCATTCGGCAATTGTCTTGGTTGATACAAGCGCGAAAACAACCGCAGCGACGGCCCGAAACAGACTGCCGACAATCACCAGAGTTGATGCCTTGCCAAACCGGTTCATGCCATTGTTGGCAATCATGATGACTTCAAGCGTCCGCCACAAAAATGCTTCGGTGGCAGCAATAGTCACAAATGTCCCAAACGAAAGAGAAGATGCAAAAAACAAATGATAGGCCGCAATTGCCGCCACCAGAAAGACAGGAACTGAAAGCGCTGCAAACACAAGATAACCCGCAGCATAAACGCCAATCAGCTGCGGTTTGACAGTCGCGATCCGGTAAAGCGGCGAGGTAAATCCGAACCCGACAATGCGGCTGAGCATGATGCCCGTCGCTGATGCCGTGGCAAACAGCCCGAAATCTGCGACCGGAAGGGCGTTTGCCAATGCAATGAAATAAAATAATGAAATGACCATGCGCCCGCCAGCGCCCGAAAGCGCCGCGCCATAACTGCGCAAAAGGGCCATATTGCCCCTGATATTGTCAAATATGCTTGTCACTTTATCCCGTCCGTCGAAAGCCATGGTATCAGTCATTGTTTAATGCCGTGTTTGGCCATCGGAGTTTTTGTTTCCCCGTTCCAGTCAACCCTTTGTTTACCACGGCTGTTTAGGGTGCATTAACCATGACAATTGACCGCGCGCCCAAACCAGGCAGGCCTTGATGTTTTTTGACGACGCCACAAAGCGAAAGCCCGCCGGAAAGGTGCAATTGCGCCTCGCTGCGGACAATGGCCTTGAAGGCGGTTCAATGCAGGGCGCCCCATCCCAGGGGCCGGACGCCTCAAGCCGACATCGCGCAGCAAGGTTGCGCCGCGAGCCGCCAGCGCCCTCGTTGCTCGACCAGATCGACGCCATCAGCGAACGGCAGGCAACAGCAGAGCGCGAAGAGCGGCTGCGGGCCGCCGACCTTGCAGCGGAAATGGAAGAACTCGCAGCCATCGAAGCCGCCGAAGCGCACGAACGCCGCTTGCATTCAGCGGCCAACTGGCAGGCGGAAAAGTCAACTTCCAAACAATATCAAAGCCGCGAACCTTCCGCTTCCAGTCAACAGCAACAGGCCGCGAATCAAGAAAGCCGCATTCCGCAGGTCATGTATTCGCATCCATCACAGGATGAAAACGACAGCGCGCCGCTGATTGATCCGCGTTATGTATTTCGCTCCGTGCGCAACTGGCGCGCGCTCATTGCCGCCACGACAATTCTTGGCGGTCTTGCGGGTGTCTACATCGCGCTGAATACGCCGCACCTTTACTTCTCGTCGGCAACGATCGTCGTTGATCCGCGAAATTACAAGGTCATCGAGAACGACCTGAATCCGGACGTGTTTTTGTCGGAAGCGGCACTTGCCATTGTTGACAGTCAGGTCAGTTTGATGCGCTCGCCAAGAGTGCTCGAAAAGGTCGCGGGAAGACTCAAACTCGCCAATGATCCCGAATTCAACGGTTCAAAAAAGAAGGGGATTGGCAGCTTTCTTGGCATGCTTACAAGCAACAAGGTGGAAGACTATCAAGGCGGGGCGTTGAAATATCTTGCCGAACACATGTCCGCCGAGCGAAGCCCGAAAACCTTTGTTGTCAATGTAGGCGCCTATAGCGAAGACCCGGAGAAGGCCGCCCTCATCGCAAATGCGATTGTTGATGTTTATCTCGAAGAGCAAGCAACCACGCAATCCGATCTTGCCAAGCGCACATCGAGCGAGCTGGGATCGCGCCTCGACAATCTCAGGAGCGAAGTCGAAAAAGCTGAAAACAAGGTCGAAGCCTTCAAATCGGAAAACAATCTTGTTGGCGCTCAAGGCCGCTTGATCGAAGACGAGGAAATCCTGCGCGTCAACGACCAATTGACAGCCGCGCGCGCGACAACGATCACCCTCAATTCGCGTGCTCAATCTGCCAAATCTGCGACGGTCGAAGCTGTGGCATCAGGTGGTTTGCCGGAAGAAGTCGCTTCAGCAGGTCTGACTGCGTTGCGTTCACAATATGTCGCTGCCCGCCAGCGCCGCGATGGATTGGCCGCCAAGCTCGGACCAATGCATCCAGATTTGAAACAGGCAGACAGCGAGATCGCAAGCCTGACCGGCGCAATCAATGGTGAGATCAACCGCATCCGCCTCTCCATTCAAACGGATTTGAAGCGCGCTGTCGAAACCGAGCAACAGTTGGCGGCACGTCTGGCTCAAGTTAAAGTGCGTCAGGGCGGCTCCGGTGAGGCGCAGGTTCAATTGCGCGAACTCGAACGCGAAGCAGCCACCGCGCGTACTGTTTACGAGCAATATCTCCTGCGCACCCGCGAGACTGGCGAGCAGGGCAATATCAATGCAAACAATGTGCAAAAAATCAGCGAAGCCCGCCCGTCTGACGCACCTGAAGGCGCATCGCGCAAGTTCATCGTGCT
>JANMEX010000529.1:0-5149 GCA_031377485.1 Phyllobacteriaceae bacterium | reverse complement strand
ACCGAGTTCGGCCTGTCGCCGACTGCGATCATACAGACGGTGCGGGCGGGCGAAACTGTGATGCCGAACCGGCACAATTTGTGCGCGGCAACTGACTGGGCAGCATCGCTGGACGAGTTGCAGGCGCTTTGTCCCAATCTTGAAAGCGTGGCGCTGGTGGTGGCCTGGTTCGGCAGTGATCTGCGGGCGGGCAATTGCAAGATCAAGCCGGGGGTGGCGCAAGCGATTGGCATTCAAGGCGATACCTGGCGGGTCAGCGGCACAACGCGGGCAGGCGCGCATCTGGTTTCCGAGCACAACGGCAAAAGGGCGTTTGGCGGGACGCCGGACGACGCATCTGTGATTGCAGCTATCCGTGATCTGAAGGCACGGGGCTTGAAGGTTACGCTCTATCCATTTGTTTTGATGGATGTTCCAGCTGGAAATGTGTTGCCGTCGCCCTACGGCGGGGCAAGCCAGGCCGCCTATCCTTGGCGCGGGGAAATTACATGTGCGCCCGCTCCCGGATTGCCGGGGACTGTCGATGCAACGGCGAGCGCAGCTTCACAAGTTTCGGCATTTTCCGGCGGTGCACTGCCATCCAATTTTGGCAACAGTGGCGAAACGGTAATCTGGTCAGGCGGGGCTGACTGGGGCTATCGGCGGATGATCTTGCACTATGCAAAGCTTTCGGCGCTGGCGGGCGGCGTGGATGCGTTTTTGATCGGGTCTGAGTTCAAGGGGCTGACACGGGTTCGCTCATCAGCCTCTAACTATCCTTTTGTGGCGGCGTTGCAGTCACTGGCGGCAGATGTGCGGACGATGGTCGGTGCAGCTGTAAAGCTTACTTATGCAGCCGATTGGAGTGAGTATGGGGCCTATTCGCCGCCGGGGACGAATGACTTGCATTTCAACCTCGATCCGCTGTGGGCGCATCCGGCGATCAATGCAATTGGCATCGACAATTACATGCCGCTTTCCGATCGGCGGGATGGGCATGCGGACGGCAGCAATCCGGACGGCGCAGGCTCTTCATCAGACAAAGTGGCATTGAAAGCAGCGATCGACGGCGGCGAGGGCTATGACTGGTATTATGCCAACGAGGCGGACCGAATGGCGGGAATGCGCACGCCGATCAATGACGGACTGGCCGGAAAACACTGGGTCTATCGCAACAAGGATTTGAAGGGCTGGTGGGCGAACCAGCATTTTGCGCGTGTTGCGGGCGTTGAAGCACCGACCGCAACGGCGTGGGTGCCGCAGTCGAAACCTATCTGGTTTACCGAACTGGGTTGCCCGGCGGTGGACAAGGCTGCGAACCAGCCGAACGTGTTTCCCGATCCAAAATCAGCTGCGTCTGCGTTGCCGTGGTTTTCAGACGGTGGGCGCGATGATCTGGTACAGAACCGGTTCCTTGCCGCTCATCTTGAGCATTGGCAGGAAAGTGCGGTGAACCCGGTTTCAGTAAGCTATGGCGCCGCCATGATCGACCGCGGCAACTGCTATTTATGGGCATGGGACGCGCGACCCTATCCGGCGTTTCCGATGAAAGGCGATGTCTGGGGTGATGGCAACAACTGGCTGACCGGCCATTGGCTCAACGGGCGGCTGTCGGGGCTGACACTGGAAGGTTTGATCGGTGCAATCCTTGCCGAGCATGGGATTGTTGATTTCGATTGCTCGGCAGCAGACGGTTTTCTTTCAGGTTTTGTGCTGAATGGGCAAACAACGGCGCGTGAGGCGCTGGACCAGATGCTGAATGTCTGGCGCGTGGATGTTTCAGAACAAAATGGGAAGCTGACGTTCCGCTCGCGGGATAGGGCATTGCCTTCCCCGTTGTTGGTGGAGGATATTGCGTTTGACAAGCATGATCGGCTGACAACCGAAACGCTCCACGAGCAAGGCGGCGTCGCGGGCGAACTGACGTTGGTTTTCCGTGATGAACTGCGCGATCACCAGCAGACGACTGTGCAATCAAACATGGCCAACGGCAATCGCATTGCTGCCAGCATCGAGTTGCCTGCATCGTTTGATCCCGGGATTGCCGAAGCGCAACTGCGCCAGATGCACCGGGAGATGGTGTCGAAGCGCAAGTCGGTTTCGTTTCAGGCCGGTTGGAGCGAAGTGGCTCTGACGCCGGGGGATTTGGTTAAACCGTATGCTGACCGGCAGGACACCTATCGCGTCACGAAGCTCTCGGATGGTTCGTATCGCGAGGTTGAAGCTGAACTGGCGTTGACCGGTGGCAGAGCCGCGGCGCGTTCAATTTTGCCGGATATCGCACCTGACAATACCAATGTTGCGGGTCAACCTTGGTACGTGTTTCTCGATCTTCCACGTTTGAATGCCGGGGATGGCGCGGGTTTGCGCGTTGCGGCCTGGTCCAAGCCCTGGTTGCCGATGGTTGCCTATTCTTCACCCACAACAAGCGGATATGCGGTGCGGGCGACGGTGCAAGAGCAGGCAATTGCGGGGACATTGGCAACCACGCTTCCATCTGGCGACATGGGTCGGTGGGACATGGGGCATACGCTTGATGTGCAATTGTTTGCGGGCGCGCTGGCGAACGCCGGTGAAGCGCTTACGCTCGGTGGCGCGAACGCCGCGGCAGTGCGGGCGGCAAACGGCCAATGGGAAATCTTGCAATTTCAGGAGGCGCAGGAGGTTTCGTCTGGCCTCTGGCGATTGTCCAAGTTGCTGCGCGGCCAACTGGGCACCTATGATGCAGCCCAAGCCGGTGCCTTGGCGGGTGCTGATTTTGTGCTGTTGGATGCAGGTGTCGTCTCTGCTGGTCTGACGCCGACGGAGGCTGAACTGGCTTTGAATTGGAAGGTGGGACCGGCCGGAGAAGATTTCACGGACCGCTATTTCGCGACTACTTCGCAAGAGCCGGCACAGCGCGCAAAGCGAAGTTTTTCTCCCGCACATCTCAAAGGTCGCAAGCAAATTGATGGGAGTTTTCGTTTCGACTGGATCCGCCGTGGATCGGTTGACAGCGATGGATGGGACGCGGCGGAAATTCCGTTACCGGAAGGGACGGAGACCTACCAAATCCGGGTACTTGGGGCGGGCGGAATTTTGAAACGATCGCTGATGTTTGCCGCGTCCCCATGGATATATCCGGCGGTAAATGCATTGGCGGATTTTGGTGCTGGCTCGTCAGCAGCAACAATCGAAATCTCACAAATTGGTGCGGATGGAATGCCGGGCATTCCGGCGACTGTCGATTTACTCATCCAAAATTGAACACACTAAAATCGCAAAACATGAAAGGGAAAATCATGAATTTGACCAAACCTTGGTATCTGTCCAAAACCATCTGGGCTTCCATTGTAACCATTGCCATGTCGCTTGGCGGTATGTTTGGCTTGCCGGCAGGACTGGTGGACAATGGTGCGCTGGCTGACACCATCATACAGGCAATCACCGCACTGATGGGACTTGTTTCAATCTTTGGGCGGGTCACCGCTGCGCAGAAAATTCACTAGCAAACTGCCAAAGCTGACAATTGTTCATTTGCCGTTCAGCAGGACTGGACTAAACAGGCGTCATGAACAAGCACCTCGCCCTTTCCCTGACCTTCGCCCTTGGCCTCACACTCGGCTCGGCAGCCGTTGCCGCGCCGTTGATGGCAGGCAAGCCGGTTGTTGCCACCAACTTTTTGGTGCTCAATGTCGATGCAGATTGCTTCGCGATTGGTCAAGACAAGGCGGCGGAATTGGGCGGGACTTTGGCCAAGGCCAAGCCGGACATGGATGGCGACGCACCCGTCTGCCGGTTGGTGATCGTGGTCCCAGGTCAAAACGGCGAGCGCCCGAAGCGCGTTGAAGTCACTGTTGCTCAATAATAATCGGGGTTAATATTGCTGGTTTGATTATTCGCGCCACGACTGTAGTCTGGACCGATTAGCAGCAATTTTGCAGGGGATAGTGATGAGGCTTCTGGTCGTCGAGGATGACAAGGAACTGAACCGGCAGCTTTGCCAAGCGCTGGAAGGCCAAGGCTATGTGGTCGACAAGGCGTATGATGGCGAGGAAGGGCATTTCCTTGGCGATACCGAGCCCTATGACGCGGTGGTTCTGGATATCGGTTTACCGCAAATGGACGGGCTTTCAGTGCTGGAGCGTTGGCGTTCAGACGGGCGGAAAATGCCTGTGTTGATGCTGACAGCGCGTGACCGCTGGAGTGACAAGGTGGCGGGAATTGATGCAGGCGCGGATGATTATGTGACCAAGCCATTCCATGTCGAAGAGGTTTTGGCGCGGGTGCGGGCGCTGATCCGCCGTGCGGCGGGACACGCGTCATCTGAAATCATGTGCGGCGATCTGCGGCTCGACACACGGACCTCCAAAGCGACGATCAATGCAACGCAGCTCAAGCTGACATCGCTTGAATTCAGATTGCTGGCCTATTTGATGCATCACAAGGGCGAGGTGGTGTCGCGCACGGAATTGGTTGAGCATCTGTACGATCAGGATTTTGACCGCGACTCCAATACTATTGAAGTCTTTGTCGGACGTCTTCGCAAGAAGATGGGTGTCGATATGATCGAGACGATCCGCGGCATGGGCTACCGGATGTCCGAACCCGGGAGCGCTTCGGTTTGATTGGCGACCTGCGTTTTTTTCCGCTGAAGGCTGATTGATGTTTGGCCGCCTGCTGCCGAATTCGCTGGCGCTGCGTGCGATTTTCTTTTCGACGATCTGGGCGGCGATTTCGCTGTTTGCCATCGCAAGCGTGATCACGGCGCTGTACCGGAGCGCTGCTGAAAAAAGCTTTGCCAATATTTTGTCAGCGCAGCTCTTCAATCTGATTGCGGCATCGGACATCGACGAAAATGGCAAGCTGAACGGCGCGCCTGATCTTGGCGACATCCGGTATCAGCAACCTGACTCCGGTTGGTATTGGTCGGCGGAGCCGGTGACTTCGAAGGTGACCGGGGCGTTGAAATCGCTGTCGCTGGACGGGAAAACGGTTGCCTCGCCTGATCCGCAAGGTGTGCCATTCAGCAGTGACTTCCGGCGCAATTATTTGGCGGAAGGTCTGGATGGAGAAACGCTGGATGTTTACGAAACCGAAGTTTCGCTGGGGACGGAAGATCAGGTCGCGCGATTTCGTGTGATGGGCAATCACAATGAATTCGAAGCGGAAATCAGCGAATTTTCAAAAT
>JANMEX010000505.1:0-4511 GCA_031377485.1 Phyllobacteriaceae bacterium | reverse complement strand
TGCGTGGCAGCACATGGTACGAGAGGATCGCTGCAAGCTGGTCCTTGTTTTCCGGCTTGAGCAGGCTTTCAACAGTCCCTGCCGGCAGCTTGGCAAAAGCGTCGTCAGTAGGTGCAAACACTGTCAAATTTTTGCCCGTCGCCAGCGCGTCGGCCAGACCAGCGGCCTGCGCCGCAGCGAGCAGTGTTTTGAAAGTTCCTGCTCCGGACGCAGTCTCAACTATGTTGGCTGAAAGGGCCGGACCAGAAATAAACCCAAGCGCCAGCGCGGCTCCAAGAAAGATCTTACGCATGCAGACTCACTCCCATTTTCACAAAGCCCGGAACATTAGCCGGTGCCTGACGCGCCGTTTGGCTGCGTTAAGCGAGTTTACGTTACGGCAAAAATCCGGATCACGAGGTCGCGGGAGTGAGCATTCACATTAACTTGTATGATCCAGAATACGCATGTGTCGTATAACCACGCTTAAACGGGCACGGCCTTGTGTGAGCCATCGCAAAATGGCTGGCCTTCGGTCTGTTTGCAGGCGCAGAACCATTTCGTTCCAGTCTCTTCGGCTTTCCACATCACGGGGCGAAATTCCGAACCCTTGTGCGATCCGTCGCAAAACGGCTGACTTTTTGACTGGCCGCAAGCGCACCAGAAATAGTCCTTGCCCGCCTCAACATCGACAGGCATTGGTTGTCGGCCTGCAACAGCACCCTTGGTCATGATCCGTTTCCCCTTGGTTGTGTTCTCACACTATCCAAACGGACTACAAACGCCAGTGCTTTGAATTTGAACAATCCGTCATCGGATTGCGAAGTCAGGCAGCCAGTCCGAAACCGCCAGCTTCGGTCTGCAAAAATGCCTCGCCGCACTGGCGGGCAAGATTGCGGACGCGCAGGATGTAGCTTTGGCGCTCCGTGACAGAGATCACGCCACGCGCGTCCAGCAGATTGAATGCATGTGATGCCTTGATGCACTGGTCATAGGCCGGCAGCACCATCTGGTGTGGCATGCCCTCGGTGCGCTCAGCACCGGCTTTCAGCAAAGCTGCACATTCGGCTTCCGCGTCTTCGAAATGCCGAAGCAGCGTTTCCGTATTGGCGTGCGAGAAATTGTGGCGCGAGTACTCTTGCTCGGCTTGAAGGAAAACATCACCATAAGTGACTTTTTCTTCACCCTCGCGGCCGTTGAAATTCAGGTCATAAACATTGTCCACGCCCTGAACATACATGGCAAGGCGTTCGAGGCCATAGGTCAATTCACCGGCAACCGGCGAACATTCAATGCCGCAGACTTGCTGGAAATAGGTGAACTGCGAGACTTCCATGCCGTCGCACCAGCATTCCCAGCCAAGGCCCCATGCGCCAAGCGTCGGGCTTTCCCAGTCATCCTCAACAAAGCGGATATCATGCAAAAGCGGATCAATGCCGATGGCTTTGAGGGAGCCGAGATAAAGCTCCTGCAGGTTTGACGGGTTTGGCTTCAGGATAACCTGATACTGGTAGTAATGCTGCAAACGGTTGGGGTTTTCGCCATAGCGCCCGTCCTTCGGGCGGCGCGAGGGCTGGACGTATGCTGCTTTCCACGGCTTGGGTCCAAGCGCGCGAAGCGTCGTGGCCGGGTGAAAAGTACCGGCTCCGACTTCCATGTCGTAGGGCTGCAAAACCACGCAGCCCTTGTCCGCCCAATAAGCGTGCAGCGTCAGTATCAGGCCCTGAAACGAACGGGTCGGGTGCATATGGGCAGGGGTGTCAGACACGGGATGCTCCGGCAGCTTGTGAATTCGCGCCTGTTTATTGTTGGCGCGCGTAAGGGTCAAGGTAGGTCACCAGATCGTCTTGGTGCCAAACAGTTTGAAGGCGGGATCAATGGTGACCAAAGGCAGTTCTTCAATGAAGCTTTGTGCAGCAATCAGTCTGTCAAAAGGATCACGATGATCTACCGGCAAGTTTGCCGCCGTGATTGCGTGCGGAACTGTTATCGGCAAAAACACAAAGTTTTGCTGTTCGCAATTTTCCTCGAACTCAGCGCTTATCTTTTCAAACCCTGCCAACTTTCCGCGCGCAGCCTTTGCTGCCAGTTCGTAAGCGCTTGCAGCGCTAATATAAATCTCGCCATTTTCAATGATATCCCGTGCCTTTTGCGAAAGGCGATTGCTTGCTGACATCCACCAAATATAGGCATGTGAATCAAGAAGGGCCCTCATTCCCCGCCTTCCCACAGTTTCAAATCCTCTTCATCCAAGGGCTTGAAAAAGAAATCGTCCGGGATAGACGCCATCTCGGGATGGGTGTCACCGACGCGCTTCATTTTTGGCGCAGCTTCAGTCGACACAAGCCTCGCCACCGGCTTGTCACGGCGCATAATTATGATTTCCTCGCCCGCTTCAACGCGAGCGATCAGCTTGGACAGGTCCGTCTTGGCTTTGTGAATTGTGACGCTGGGCATAATTTCATCTCAAACTTTACTTAGCTAAGTTAGCTAAAATCTGCGAAATGTCAATGCTCAGCCCTTCTTGTCGGTAATCGCCTCTGCCACCACTGGTTCCGTCGCCGACAGCTTCATCTTGATCTTGCCATTGTCCACATCCTCGGACTTCGCATCCAATGAATGCTGCCACTGGAACCGTGCTTCAATTTTCCGCCCGACGCGCCAGTAAGCGTCGCCAAGATGATCGTTGATTGTCGCGTCCTCGGGGCGAAGGCTGATGGCTTTTTCGAGCTCTGCTGCAGCTTCATCAAAGCGGCCAAGCCGGTAATAGGCCCAACCAAGGGAGTCGACGATGTAGCCATCATCGGGCCTGAGTTCGACAGCTTTCCGGATCATGCCGAGCGCTTCATCAAGATTCATGTTCATATCAACCCATGAATAGCCGAGATAGTTGAGGACTTGCGGCTGATCGGGATAAAGCTTCAATGCGGTCTTGAAGCTTTCTTCGGCGATCGGCCAGGTCTTGGTCCGTTCATGAGCAATGCCGCGCTGATAAAACAGGTTCCAGTCGGCCCGGTCAGGCGTGCCGATGGCTACAACAGCTTTGTCATAGACATCAGCTGCTGCCTTGAAATCTTTCTTTGTCGCATGAACGCCGCCGAGAGCCAGATAGGCGCGAGTGTCATCAGGCTGTGCATCTATCAGTGCCGACAGCTTTTTGACCGCTTCATCGGTCTTGTCGAGGTCTGCCAAATTGAGGCCAGTCTGCAAGTCGGCGCCACGGCGGAAGGCTGACTGCGGCGATACCTTGCCGTAAAGGGCGATGGCGTCGTTCTGGCGGTTTTGCTGCTCGGCAATCGCCGCCAATTGGATCAGTGCAACGTCACTGTCCGGCTTGGCTGCCAATGCAAGCTGCAAATACATCATGGCGAAGCCTTCGGACCCGTCGCGTCGCACTGCCGAGCCGAGGTCAAACAGCACTTCGCTTGCGCCATCTTTTGGCGATGACACCAATGGCGAGATTGTGGCGCCTGCTTCAATTGCTTTCTTGAGTGCCAAAAGCGGCGGGCGCTCCGGGGCAATTTCAAGACCCCGATCGATGACGCCAAGCGCTTCCTTGGCTTTGCCATCGCGGGCGTAGAATTGTGCGTAGGATTCGATCAAGCGTAGCCAAGCATCGGGTGCGGAGGCGTTATCCGTGCTGTTGGCGGCGGCTTCATAAGCTTCCTGTGCAGCGACCTTGTCGCCCGAGGCATCAAGAATCAGCGCTTTGTGGATGGCTTTGAACAGGTCATACCATTCCGGGCCTTGCAGTTTGGAAACGAATTCTGCGCCACCCTTGCCATCGCCTGCACCGAGTTTGACCCACCCGGTCATCAAGCCGGTAATCAGCCGGTCAAGATCGCTCTGCAAGGCGAGCTTCAGCAGCGGTTCGGCTTGATCCCACTGCTTTTTGTCAATGGCGTCGATAGCGAGGGCCACGCGAGAAACGCGCTCGATTTCCGCACTTGCCTTGAGCTTTTCAGCATAAGGGAGCGCTTCGGCAAACTGGCCGTCGGTCAACAGCGCGACAAGCAGGCTTTGCTCCAATTGTTTGTTGCCGGGATCAAAACCAAGCGCCTGTTTGTAGTAGGCGATCATGGCTTTGAAATCATTGTCGCCTTCTGCAACCTGAGCGGACAGTATCGCTCCGGTCAAGGTGTGGGATGACACGATCTCATTCATTTCCGCACTTGTTGCGGCAAATGCTCCAGGCCCCGCTAATATGCCAGGCCCTGCAAAGCCAGCCACCGTCATCGCCAGCCACAATTTGAAAGTCTTGCCCGTCATCTTTTTGTCCTGCATCGCCCGCCCGCTGTCAAAACGTGCGCTGGCCTTGAAAAGTGGTGCAAATCACCTGCGCAAACATGGCTTTTTTAAGTGGTTGGAGCAAGGCAATCACGCAAGAGGCACGCAATTGTCAAAGTTCACGCATTTGTCATTCTTGAATACGACGGTTTCGTCTCGTTGGAGCCTGCTGCTAACGCATTACCCACTCTGACATGGCAAAGCTTTGCATGAATGGCGGCGCTGGTTCGTGCCTGCGCCGCCTG
>JANMEX010000476.1:0-6701 GCA_031377485.1 Phyllobacteriaceae bacterium | reverse complement strand
GCCCGGTTTTCCTTGAACGATTCACGCGATTGGTGGAAATTGAGAGCCGTGAGAAACGGAAGTGCCTTGTCGCCAAAGCCGGTGAATTGGGTCATGCCCCAACTCTTTCAAACCATGCATCCTCGTCGTTCAGCTCAACCCCATGTTTCTGCGCATCCGCAAGCTTAGACCCCGCTCCCGGGCCGGCTACCACAAGGTCTGTCTTCTTGGACACCGAGCCCGCCACCTTCGCCCCCAAACGCTCAGCCATCGCCTTGGCTTCGTCGCGAGTCATCCGCACCAACGAACCGGTAAACACTACGGTCTTGCCCGCAACAGGCGAACCAGATGCTGGCTTTTCGGCATCCGCGACAGTCAGCTGAGCCGCCAACGCCTCGACCAGCGCGCGGTTATGCTCTTCAGCAAAATACCGCGCCACAGAGTCGATCACCGCCGTGCCTATATCATCCAGCGCGTCCATATCTTCCGCCGCTGAAATATCGCCACCTGCAATCTTCAGTGCCGCATCGTGAAAAGCCGCAAACGAACCGTAGGCGCGCGCAAGCGTCTTGCCCGTGCTCTCGCCGACATGGCGAATGCCAAGTCCGTAGATTACCCGGTCCAACCCGATGGCACGCTTGGCGTCAATCGCTGCAAACAATTTGGAGGCCGACGTCTCGCCAAAGCCTTCCTTGTCCTTGAGCTTCTTCAAATTCAACGCATCGCGCTTGGCAAGCGTGAAAATATCCGCCGGGCTTTTCACCGGAAGGTCGGGATCATTGAAGAAAAACTCGATCTGCTTTTCGCCCAGCCCCTCAATGTCAAACGCCCGCCGCGACACGAAATGCTTGAGATGTTCGACCTTCTGATAGGGGCAGGCAAACTCGCCTGTGCAGCGCTTCACCACGCCCTCAACGCCGGAGGCAATCTCCTCGCGGATGAGTGCGGTTTTCAGTTCACACAGGCATTCGTGCGGAAACACATAAGCCACAGCATCATGAGGCCGCTTTTCCGGCACAAAGCCAAGCACCTGCGGGATCACATCTCCCGCCCGTTGCACCATCACCGTGTCGCCTATCATGATACCGAGCCGCTTGATCTCGTCCTCATTATGCAGCGTCGCATTGGTCACAACCACGCCGCCAACCGTCACCGGCTCCAGCCGTGCAACTGGCGTATGAGCGCCCGTCCGCCCGACTTGAATATCGATGCCGCGCAGGATCGTCGTCGCCTTTTCCGCCGGAAACTTGTGCGCAATCGCCCAGCGCGGCGAGCGCGACACAAAGCCGAGTCGACGCTGCAGTTCAAGATCATCGACCTTGTAGACGACCCCGTCGATGTCATAACCGAGCGTCGCACGCTGCGCCTCGATCGATCGATAGACTGCCAATAAATCGTCTGCGCTCGCGCATAGCCGCATCAAAGGATTGGTCTTGAATCCATAGGATTCAAACGCCTTCACCATGCCCATCTGCGTTGTGGCAGGCATTTCACTGACTTCGCCCCACGCATAGGCAAAGAACCTAAGCGGCCTGCTCGCAGTTACAGCCGAATCCAACTGCCGTAATGAACCAGCCGCGCCATTGCGCGGGTTGGCGATCTCTGCTTTGCCCTCGGCTCGGTGACGTGTATTCAGTGCCGCGAAGTCCGCATGGGTCATGTAAACCTCGCCGCGCACTTCCAACACATCCGGGAAGTTACCCGAAAGCTTTTGCGGAATGTCCTTGATGGTCCTTGCATTGACCGTGACATTCTCACCCACAGCACCGTCGCCACGCGTCGCCGCCGAGATCAGTCGCCCCTTTTCAAAGCGCAACGAAAGCGACAAACCATCAATCTTCGGTTCAGCCGTAATCCCAAGCGGCTGAAGCGGATCAAGGCTCAAAAAGCGTCGTATCCTGGTAACAAAATCATGCGCATCCTGATCCGCAAACGCATTGTCAAGCGACAGCATCGGCACCTTGTGCGCAATCTTTTTGAACTTTTCGGAGGGTCGCGCGCCTACTGTACTATAATATTCGTCAATATCCTCCGGAACCAGTTTTTCAATTGAAAATGCAAGCTCTTTTAAAACATCGTGATCACTATCATTGACGGCGGGTCTGTTATCTTCATATAAAACGTTAGTTATATTCAAATATTCTACAAGCTTACGATGAATTGTTTTAAAATTTCTAACATTTTCGATATTTGAATTCAAATATGATTTAATATTTAAATGATCATTTTTACTAAATACAAATCTCATATGAAACAAATTATACAAATCTGAAATCAAATTTGCAGGTAGAGGCTTTAGGGCATGCTCTATTGTCTCCTTCCTGAAAGGAATTAAGGATTCGAAATCCAAAGAAAGTCGCTGCGTAGCTAATTCCTTAGACTTCAAAATCGGTTGATTATCCTTTCTACTAAAGAATTGGAGCGCATCAGGATGCTGCTCGGGCCCTCCAAATAGATCGACCATGTTCGTATTCTTCCTGGAATTCCGTAGCGTCTATGTTTCACCCACACCATGTCACTTTCGGGCATCGTTCGCATCATGTGCCTACGAACTCACTGCCAAGAACCGCCATCCGTAGTCAGGGCCCTACACTCATCAGCCGCTCTGCCGCCGCCCGCGCCTCGCTGGTGATCTCCGCGCCTGACAGCATCCGCGCAATCTCTTCCAACCGCTCGCTTCGATCCATGACCGAAACGCTTGTCGCCATTTTGCCACCGCTTTCGGCCTTTGCGATCAGGAAATGTGTGTCCGAGCGCGCTGCCACTTGCGGCGCATGGGTCACTGATAGAACTTGCACGGTCTCGGCCAGGCGCTTCAAACGCTGACCTATGGCATCCGCCACCGCGCCGCCGACGCCCGTATCGATTTCGTCAAAGACCAATGTCGGCGCCGATCCGCGGTCGGCCAGCGCAACTTTCAACGCCAGCAAAAACCGCGACAACTCGCCACCAGATGCAACCTTCATCATCGGCCCCGCGCGGGTGCCCGGATTGGTACGCACATGATATTCAATCGTATCGTTGCCATCACCGCTGCGCGCGTCGGTCTCACTTTGCATGTCGACGATAAAAGCTGCCCTTTCGAGCTTTAATGCCGGAAGCTCAGCCATCACAGCCGCCTCCAAGGCCGTTGCCGCCACTTTTCGTGCAATCGTCAGCTTGGCGGCCAGCACGTCATACGCATCACGCGTCGCAACAGCGTGCGCTTCCATGCCAGCCAAACGATCAGCGCCAGCATCCAGATCAGCCAGATCCGCACTCATCTTGGCGGCAAGTTCAGCCAGTTTGTCTACAGGAACGGCAAATTTACGCGATGCCGCACGCAGCGCAAAAAGTCGCTCTTCCGTTCGCTCCAACACTTTCGGGTCAAACTCCGCCGCCCGCATTGCAGCTTCGACCGCGCTCTGCGCGTCACTCAAATCGTCCAGAGCCTTGCCAAGCGCATCGGCAATTGGCGTCACAAGCTCAGGGGCTTCAGCCTTCTTTCGCTCCAGCCGGCGGAACAAGCTCGACAATTGCGGCACAGGCGAGCCTGAGCCGGACAAAATGTCATTGGCATCATTCAAGTCCGAAGCAGTCTTTTCAGCCCGCATCATGCCCTGCCGCTTTTCGGAGAGCGCGGTTTCTTCTCCGGCCTCGGGGCGCAGCGTTGTGAGTTCAGCAGAAGACGCCCGCAAATAATCAGCCTCACGCGCCGCCGCTTCCACCTTGGCCCGATGGCGGTTCAGAGCCGTCTCCGCCTGCCGCCAGTTGGTCCAGGCGGTGCGAACACCTGCGGCATCACCTTGGAGCCCACCAAAAGCATCCAACAAATCGCGATGCGCATCTGGGGCGATCATCGCCCGGTCGTCATGCTGACCGTGGATTTCTACCAACGCCTTGCCGAGTTCCTTCAAAAGGGTCACGCTGGCAGGCTGGTCATTTACATAAACACGGCTGCGCCCGTCCACCGCCTGAACCCGCCGCAACACCAACTCACCGGTGTCGTCAAAATCATTGGCTTTCAGCACGGCGCGGGCCGGATGCGATTCTGCCAGATCAAACACCGCAGTGATCTGGCCTTGATTTGCCCCATGCCGGACCAAACCAGCATCGCCACGCGCGCCGAGCGCAAGCGACAAAGCATCCAGCAGAATGGATTTTCCTGCGCCGGTCTCTCCCGTCAGAACGGAGAGGCCACGAGAAAATTCCATGTCCAGTTTTTCGATGAGGACAATGTCACGGATCGAAAGATGGGAAAGCATTCAGGTTCAGGCGCCAACGATCTTCTTGGCGGCAGCGGAAATCCACGACCCCTGATTTTCGCGCGGCTGCAAGCCACCACTTTGCAACAGCTTGTAGCTGTCCTTGTACCAATCACTGTCCGGATAGTTGGTGCCAAGCACGGCCGCTGCTGTCTGCGCTTCAGATGCGAGTCCCAGCGCAAAATACGCTTCTACCAGACGCGCCAGAGCTTCTTCAGCATGGCGCGTGTTGGCGTATTGCTCAACAACAAAACGGAAACGGTTTATGCCTGCGAGATATTCCTTGCGTTCAAGATAATACCGCCCGACCTGCATTTCCTTGCCGGCAATCTGGTCTCGCGCAAACCGCATTTTGGCCTTTGCGTCGTCGACATATTCACTGTCTGGAAAACGATCAACAAGTTCCTGCAGCGCCGCAATTGTGCGACGTGAATCAGCTTGGTCACGGGTTACATCAGGGATCTGCCGCCAATAGCATAACCCGATGATATATTGCGCGTATGCCGCATCCTTATCTGTCGGATAGAGCGTCACATAACGCTTGGCAGCAGAAATGGCTTCAGGATAACGTCCCTGACGATAGTTGGCGAAAGCACCCAGCACAATGGAGCGGCGCGCATATTCAGAATAAGGGTGTTGCCGATCTACAGCAGAAAACTTCTTCGCCGCCTCGCCTGCGCGGCCAGAATTCAAATTCGCAAGCCCCTGATTGAACAGTTGGTCAGCAGGCTCCACCGTGTTCACATAAGTTTCAATATCGACATCATCTTTGGATGCGCAACCTGCCGCCAGAAGCGCTGCCGCAAGTGCAATCACGCTGGACTTTATCTGAATACGTACCATGCTGCTCTTTGCCCGTCTCGCTCTGTCATCAGTCCGTCAAACATACGGAAACAGGGCATCTCTGCCCAAAGTTTCGACACATAAACCACAAGCGCCATTTTGCGGCAACGTCATTGCCGCTGTTTAATGAATTATTATGGTTTTCGTCCGTTCCGCCAACAATAGATCGTTTTTGTGGCAAGCCGATCAATCGGTGCACTTAAGCCTCAGTTACCAGTCCGTTGAAGCCGAAAAAAGTTGATCAGACGATAAAAATTTCACGGCTAAACCGGTCAATCTGGGCTTGATACCGAGCGACCGACCATACTGAAGCAGCAAATTCGAGTAAGAATCAAAGCATCCAGGGTGCAAACGCTGGTGCATTCACAGCAACAAACTCAGGCATCATGCCGCGCTTTTCGCGTGCTGCCGGTTCGACGATTTCATATGCGGAACGATCGAGCAAAAGCGTACGCAGAGCCTGCGCGTTCAACTTGTGCCCGCCGCGATAAGAGCGGTAGCAACCGATAAACTGTGCACCGGCCAAAGCCAGATCGCCAACAGCATCAAGCACCTTGTGACGTACAAATTCATCCTTGTAGCGCAGACCGCCGTGGTTTATCACGCGCTCGTCGTCGCCAATAACAATGGAATTGTCGAGTGAGGAACCAAGGGCAAGACCTGCAGCCCAGAGCCGTTCAACATCTTTCATGAAACCGAATGTGCGGGCACGGGCAATGTCACGGCGGAAGGTTGCCGCATCAATGTCACCGACATAGGCCTGACGACCAATCGCCGGATTGGCAAAATCAATTTCGATCTCAAAGCGCGTACCCGAATATGGATGAAATTCCGCCCAAGAACCGCCAAGATCAACACGAATCGCCTTCTTTATGCGGATATAACGGCGTTTCACCGGCTGAACCTGAAGACCAACCTGATCAATTGCATCCACAAATTCCTGGGCGCTTCCGTCCAGAATTGGCACTTCATCGCCATCAATCAACACAGTGACATTGTCGACACCAAGCGCGTTAAGCGCAGCCATCAAATGTTCAACGGTGCCGATGCGGCTCGCATCGCAGTCACCCAGAACCGTGCAAAAATCGGTCGAACCGACTTCAGCAACGACAGCACGGACCTCACGCCCATCGGGATTTTTCAAAGTTTTCTGGAAAATAATACCTGTGTCCGCATCAGCAGGGAGGAAGGTTACTGAGACAGGAGTTCCATTATGCACGCCAACGCCAGATAGCGTCACGCGGTCCTTGACCGTGGTTTGATACCCGTTCAATTCAATCCCCATGGATCGCCCCAAGCACCCGAATGCGGCCGGTGTTTCCGGCCTGATGTTTCCACGTTGCACAGGCCGTCCCTTCCTGTGCGCGACGCAGTTTTCCTTTTGTGATCCGGAAGATAGCCATCCGCATGGTGCAATGCCAAATCACGCTTTCTTACTCTCTGTTACTCACAACCTGTCAGTTGATCGCAAAATTTCGCTATCCAGGCTGCATTTCGCTTAAAGGCAAAGCCCCGCCAACCGCAAAACGGTGACGGGGCATTCTTTTTCATGACAACAACATTTTAGCCCTGACGGCGCAAAAATGCCGGGATTTCGAGCGGATCTTCCTCAACAGCAGCCCGCGGCTGCGGAGC
>JANMEX010000457.1:0-9285 GCA_031377485.1 Phyllobacteriaceae bacterium | reverse complement strand
GGCCGGGGAGGCTCTACCCATGGGTTCCCCCTTGGACACTACGGTCCTTGCGCGCCGGACGGAGCTTATTGGTGAGGAGCGGTATGACGCAGTCAAACGAAAAGCAAATTGCTTGGCTTTTCGCGCGACGAACGCCCGGAGCGAAAGCGAAGGGCTGTCAGCGTCAGGCCGGTTTTCGCGAAGCGGAACGGGTGGAGACATAAATCGCCGGACGGGGTGTGTGGCACTGTCACATACTTAATACAGTCATAGACAGGACCACACACCCTGTTTCCCAGTTTTCAATACCCGGCTCGCGTGCGGGAACGTGGAACTGCGTCCTTTGAAACTGTCGAGGCGATCGCTATTCCATGAACCAGCCATGGCTAACCACCAGCGACTGGCCGGTCAGTGCATTGGTCTCAAACCCGGCAAACAAAAGCGCGACTTCTGCAACATCATCAATCGTCGTGAACTCGCCATCGACCGTCTGGCCCAGCATTACCTTCTTGATCACCTCGTCCTCGGTAATCCCAAGTGCCTTGGCCTGCTCCGGTATCTGCTTTTCAACCAGCGGCGTGCGCACAAAGCCTGGGCAAATCACATTGGATCTAACCCCATGCTTGCCGCCTTCTTTGGAGATCACTTTGGATAGGCCGATCAGCCCATGCTTGGCCGTCACATAAGCGGACTTCAGCGGCGAAGCTTCCTTCGAATGAACCGAACCCATGAAAATGATCGAGCCGGAGCCTTGGGCATACATGTGCGGCAAGCAGGCCTTGGAAGTCAGGAACGCGCCGTCAAGATGAATGGCGAGCATCTTCTTCCAGTCCGCAAACGGAAAGTCTTCCATCGGGTGCACGATCTGAATGCCCGCGTTCGAAACAAGCACATCCACCCTGCCCCACTTCTCCACCACAGCAGCAACACCAGCGTTGACCTGCTCCTCGCTGGTCACATCCATCGCCACGCCCATCGCATGGCCGCGATGCGCCGCACTGATTTCCTTGGCCGTCGCTTGCGCGCCTTCAAGATTGAGATCAGCAATGGCCACCTTGGCACCCTGCGACGCAAACTTTTCGGCAATGCCGCGGCCAATGCCGGAGGCCGCGCCAGTGACGATGCAAACTTTGTCTTTGAGTTTCATGGGTTTAGTCCTTCGGGTTCAAATAGTCATGGACAACTTCGCCAAGGCCAAGCGTCAGATCGGTGAGGATATGTGTGGCAGACAATACTTCGCGCACCGGCAGTTCAGCAACCGGAGCCAAGGCATGATCAAACAGTTCAAGGCCGGCCGGCCCGGTCCACGCGCCCTTTACCGTGATGTCCTGCAAATAATACCGGACCAACTCGCAAATGCGTGGACCCCCATCAACATGCGGGATGATCTTCAACAAAAACCCCGGCGCTTCAAGCGATGCCTTCGCCGTCGCCGGATCCAGCGCTTTATGCTTGTAGCCCATCGTCGCATTTGCCACGCGCAGCGAGCCGTAATCAAGCGTTCCGACCAGCGTGTCCTTTTCGACACGCAGTGACGGATCAGCGAGCTTCTTGGGAAACCCCCAAATCTCGCGGCCGCCGGCAATGGGTGCATCATCATTGAGATACATCGAGTGCACGAAGCCACCTTTTTGGCCTTTGTAGGAGACCGGTATCACCTGACCGGACTCGGTGTAATCACCAAACCCCGTCGAGTCCGGCATGCGGATGAACTCGTATTTGACGATGGGTTCACTGATCTCAAGCGGTTCCGGCACCACATCCTTAAGCGCGTCCATGTCTGTCCGGTAACTGATGATCAGGAATTCACGATTGATAAACCGGTACGGCCCCGGCGGATAGGAAGGGCTCGTCAGCGGCATCGCGAAGGCTTTGGCTTTGACATCGGCAATTTTCATTGCGTATCCCTTTGAAGTTTATTTCGTCAAATCGAAAACGCGCACACCAGTGCCGTTCATGTCCCGCTCAGCCCAAGCCTTGGACTTCAATCCCCTGCGGGCATTATCCCGGCCGGTATTCCAGTGTTCTTCAACAGACAAGCGCGAGAACTCGTAATCCTTGGTGCCACTGTCGATGCCGGTGTCATGCCGGATCAAATGCGCGATGGTGACATTGGCCTGCGTGCCCCAGGATTGCAGCATCAGAGCATCGGGATCATCACGCAATTCCGGCGGAAGCTTCGCCGCGAGTCGCGCCGCCGCATTGCTCATCTCTTGCATCTTCCTGATATGGTCGGAGTTAAACCGTGTCCGGCTTGAGAAGCGGATGTCCTTTTCGCGCTCTGTCACCTCGCCCAGAGTCTTGGGAATTTCACCCCGCGCACGAAACACATCCACTTGAAAGATGCACATATCTTGTCGTGCACCGTCAAATTCCATCACATAATCAATTGGCGTATTCGAGACGATGCCGCCATCCCAATAGAAATGCCCATCAATTTCAACCGGTGCAAACGCCGGCGGCAACGCGCCTGATGCCATCACATGTTTCGGGCCGAGTTTCTGTTTGGTGGAGTCAAAATATTTGAAATTGCCCATTTTCACATCGACGGCACCGACACTGAAACGCGGACCGTGATCTTTGAGATAGTCAAAATCAACAAGTTCCTCGAGCGTCCGGACCAAGGGTGCAGTGTCGTAAAGGCTGATTGCCTCCAAGGTGCCCTTCTGCTGAAAATAGGCAGAGGGAAAGCGGGGCGAGAAGAAGCCGGGAACACCAAAAGATGCAGCAAGACTGGCGCTCGTTTCGTTGAAAAACGGACGCAAATAATCCTCAAATGCAGGAATTGTCCCTTGCAGCCCGGAAGAAACCTTTTCCCAGAATGTGCGCAGTCTGGCGACACGGTCTTCTGGCCGGTTGCCTGCAATCAACGCCCCATTGATCGCACCGATCGAAATGCCTGCAATCCAATCCGGCAAGAAGCCTTCTTCTGCCAAAGCCTCATAGGCCCCCGCCTGGTAGGCACCAAGCGCACCACCGCCTTGTAACACGAGAACATTCAAATCTTTGGTAGTAGCGCTCATAAGACATCCGCCTCAAACAAGGCTAGAACCATCCGTACGCAATTGCGGTTTTTCCATGGTGCACTGCAGCAATGGAATTCAAACCTGTCGAAATGTGGGCGGTTTTTGCAGGACAGGTTGGCCGCCGTTCGGCTTTTCCGATGGTCGCAGAATATTTAGGTTTCAAGCCTATCTTCGCCAGTGTATTGTAAGACTTAACCAAGTGGGCGGGATTTGGCGGTCATCAAATGAATTGGTTCAAACGCGCAGGCGGCGCGTTTTCAGGGGCATTGTTCAAAAAACCTGATTATGCACGTCCCGACGGTCAGCCGCATGGATTTCACATTGCCATTCTTTCTTACGATCGGCCAAAGTATCTTGAGCAAGTGCTCGCCAGCCTGCGTCCGCAACTTACAAAAAATGACAGGGTCACGCTATTTCAAGATGGCTATGCAGAAAAGCAAAACTCCAAGCCATTTCATTCAAAAAGGAATATCCGAACCTGCGTTAAACTGTTCAGGAAGCACATTCCCTGGGGAGAAGTCCTCGAATCCAAAGATAATCTGGGAATCGCTCTAAACTATGAGCGCGCCGAGAAGCATGTCTTTGAAAACCTCGAAGCGGCGGCGTGCCTTTTTCTCGAAGATGATTTGGTTTTGTCACCCAGCTTCCTCCAAGTCACAGAACAGCTCCTTAGCTTTGCCCATGCCGACAACAGGATTGGCTATGTTTCTGCATGTGGAAACCTATGGGCCTCACTGGAAGAGCAGAGCCAACGGGCAAACGAACTGATGCCGATGCATGAAAACTGGGGCGCAGCGATGACGCGTAAATCCTGGTTGGCCGAAAGGCCATATCGCGAAGCCTATCTCAATCTTGTCCGGACACAACAGTATGAGTTGAGGGATCATGAAGAGATCATTGCAATGTATGCCGCGCAGGGTTGGGAATGCCGGTTTACAAGTCAAGACTCATCACGTTGGATTGCCTGCCTGGAACGTGGCGTCGTCAGGGTTTCGACTTTCGCATGTCACGCAAAATACATTGGCGCACATGGCGTCCATTTCACGCCAGAACTCTTCGACAAAGGCCGATTTGCAAAAACGGTCATGAGCAAGAACGCCCCTCTGAACCTGATGGCACCAGACAGTGCCTTCATATCAAAGTGCATTGAAGAAGAGGATCGGCGATTTACCGGTAAAGGCGAACCGTTTTATCCCTCGCATGGCACATGATCGAATGGTTTACAAATCCGCCCAGTCGGAAGCCCTGATTCATTACTCTTGAAAAGAGCGACGTTTTGGCACAGCATATTGCATGACGAAAGTGAACTTTACCGCCAATCTCATGCGTCACGTTGAATGCCCATCCATGGATGTAGACGGGAAAACAGTCCGCGACGTCCTCGCTAAAGTCTTTGCTGAAAATCCGCGCCTCAAGTCCTACGTCGTTGACGAACAGTTTTCACTTCGCCGCCACATGGGCATCATCGTCGACGGCGAAATAGTTCGTGATCGCAACGGCTTGAGCGATCCGGTTGAATCAAGCAGCGAAGTCTATGTGTTGCAAGCCTTATCCGGCGGCTGAGCTTTTGCAGGAGAAAATCAATGACCAACAGCCTGATGATTTCAACACGCAAAGGCTTGTTCACAGCATCGCGCGGCGGGTCGGGTTGGGCGGTTTCCGATGTTGCCTTCCTTGGCGACAATGTAACCTTGGCACTACATGACCCTCGCTCCGGATACAGTTACGCTGCTCTTGATCACGGCCACTTCGGTGTGAAACTTCATCGAAATAAAGGTGACGGCTGGCATGAAATCGCTGCGCCCGCTTACCCGGAAAAACCTGCAGATGTCGTGTCAAAAGACGCTTGGGGTAAAGATTTGCCATGGGCAACAGTCCTCCTGTGGGCGCTGGAAACTGGCGGTGCCGATGAGCCCGGCGTCATTTGGTGCGGCACGATACCTGGCGGACTTTTCAAGTCGGAAGATCATGGGGATACTTGGTCGCTGAACCGCCCGCTCTGGGACGAACCCAAACGCCAACGCTGGATGGGCGGAGGACGCGAACTCCCCGGCATTCATTCTATCTGTGTAGACCCTCGTTCTTCCAAAACCATTCGTGTCGGCGTTTCATGCGGCGGTGTCTGGCAAACAGACGACGGCGGAGAAAGCTGGGCCTGCCGCGCAACCGGCATGCGAGCAGAATTCATGCCGCCCGAACAAGCCGGTGATCCAGAGATTCAGGACCCGCATTTTCTTGTGCAATCACCTTCCGATCCCGACCGCCTTTGGGTGCAGCACCACAACGGCATCTTCATTTCAAGCGACGGTTCAAAAAGTTGGAGCGAAATTTATGCAGACCCATCATCGTTTGGCTTCGCCGTTGCGGTTCACCCGAGCGAGCCTGATACAGCTTGGTTCGTCCCGGGCATCAAAGACGAACTGCGGATTCCGGTGGACGGCAGGCTGATCGTCACCCGCACCCGGGACGGAGGCAAGTCGTTTGAGCAGTTGGGCAGAGGCCTGCCACATTCACATGCATACGATGTCGCATTACGTCACGCACTGACCATCGATAAATCCGGAGATCAACTCGCCTTCGGGACGACAACAGGCAATGTCTATGTGACCGAAGATCAGGGCGATCACTGGTCAACCATCGCGAATTCGCTACCGCCCGTCTATGCAGTCAGATTTGTCGAAAACGCCTAATTGCATCGATAATCGCTTGAAATCCCACCTTCGCTGGCTCTGAAAAATGTCTCGCGCGCATGTAGGAATGCGCTAGAAACGGCTCCTTGCGAATTTCTGACGGCACGCCGGCCGCCAGCAAACGTGCATGGAAATTCACGCCGTCGTCATACAGCGGATCATGTGCGGCAACCGTAATGAATGCCGCAGGAAGGTTGCTCAAATCGGCGGCCAACATTGGGATAGCCAAAGGATCAGCCCAGTTCGGATTGCCCTTTGGGCCCAGAAAACTATCGAGAAAAAACACCATTTCTTCGCGGGTCAGACACGGCGCAAGTGCGTTGCGCAGATATGATGGCGTATCAACAGAAGCGCCAAGAACGGGGTATATCAGCACCATTCCATTGAGTGGCGTGATGCCATGATTTCGCAAATAGAGCGACAATCCCGCAGTCATCTGCCCGCCTGCGCTATCACCGCCACCGATGATATTGGCGGGATCCATCCCGATTTCCTTGCCATGGTTTCGAAGCCAGTTGAGAACAGCAAGTGAATCTTCCAATTGCGCAGGATGCGGATCTTCCGGCGCAAGACGGTAGTCCACCAGTACAACCACGCAATCGGCACCCTTGGCCATTTCCGCACACATGTCGCCATGCGTGTCCGGCCCGCCAAGTACCCAGCCGCCGCCATGGAAATAGATCAGTCCGGGCTTCAACGCATCGCCAGGCGGTCGGAAAATCTGGCATCGCACACCAGCAAGAACGCGATCTTCGACCTCAACACCATCTGGTATTGGCCCCCGAAATTTGCGGCAAACACGGTTCCACGCTGAACGCTGCTGGTCCAATGGCCACGTCGCAGCTTCCGGCGGCGACTCCGCAGAAAGTGCCTTGTAGAATTTCATCATGCCGGAATCGATTGGCTCAATTTCACCGATCACTTGAATGTCCCCTATGCTGACCTTGAGCGCGAAGCAGGCATTTATTTAAAAATAGTATGGTGAAGCCTGTTTCAATTCCACATATCCTTGACTGCAATAAAATCCGATCGAGTTCCAATTGAAAGAGATACGATGCTGACCGGAATGTTTTCCCGATTCAATGTGAAAGTGTCTGACCCTGCCGGACAGGAACTTATCCACCATGAAGGCGTTCACTATCTCGACTATATTGAAAGTATCTCGAATGCACAGGGCACACGTCGCTATCTGGAAATCGGAACATGTGAAGGCGCATCGCTTGAACGAATAGACTGCACGTCAATTGCGATTGATCCCAATTTCCGCATTAATCGGCCGGTTGTTGGTAAGAAACCACAATGCCATCTATATCAAATACCCAGCGATAGCTTTTTTGCTGAACATGATGCCCGTGCGATCATCGGCGGTTCAATCGATTTGGCGTTTCTAGACGGGATGCACCACTACGAATTTCTCCTTCGCGATTTTATCAACACTGAGCGGCTTTGCCATTCACGCTCGCTGATACTCTTGCATGACTGCCTGCCACCCAACTTTGAGATGACAAACCGCGACGGAAGCGAAGGCAGACTAAACCGAAAATACCGGCATTACTGGGCAGGCGATGTTTGGAAAGTCGTCTCCATTCTCCGCAAGCAACGTCCTGATCTGACTATGACTTTGCTTGATTGCCCACCTACCGGCCTTGTCGTTATTTCAAATCTCGACCCGACTTCGCACCGCCTTTTGGACCGACTCCCGGAAATCATCGCAGAAAATGCAACCTCTCCAAATGACTTGGAAAACCTGAAGAACCATATAAGCGAAGCAAGACCGATCAAAACCAAGTCACATCCGGCAGCCGATCTGGTCCAAGAATTGTTTGCAAAGATTGACCGGCAATAGTTTAGCGCCCGGACATTTTCAGAAACACTTCCGGATACCGCGCACCGGCAATCCGCACGGATTTTGATGCCTCTTCAATGCGGGCAAGATCACCTGCGGTCAGCATGATTTCTGCGCCACCAAGATTTTCCACGAGCCGTGATAATTTGCGTGTTCCAGGGATAGGGACAATCCAAGGTTTTTGCGCAAGCAACCATCCGAGCGCGATCTGCGCCGGCGTCGCGCCTTTGTCTGTGGCAATTGTCTTGATAATATCCACAAGCGCCAGGTTGGCTTTAATCGCTTCAGCTTCAAAACGTGGCACCTGGTTTCGAAAGTCTGACTTGTCAAATTTGGTATTCGTATCAATTTTTCCCGTCAGAAAACCGCGTCCAAGCGGGCTGAATGGCACAAAGCCAATGCCAAGCTCTTCAAGCAGCGGCAAAATCTCGGCTTCCGGATCGCGCGTCCACAATGAATACTCACTTTGTATTGCGGTTACAGGTTGCACGACGTGTGCGCGACGAATGGAGTCGGCACCGGCCTCCGACATGCCGAAGTGTTTGGCTTTGCCTTCAGAAATCAAGTCGCGAACTGTTCCCGCAACGTCCTCCATTGGCACATCTGGATCAACGCGATGCTGGTAGAGGAGGTCAATGCACTCGATACGCAATCGCTTGAGACTGCCCTCTATGGCCTTGCGTATTTGATCCGGTTTGCTGTTCAGGCCGCCAGAAGCGATCCCAGTCGATTGATCGATATCCCAGCCGAATTTCGTCGCAATGACGACCTTTCCTTTGAATGGTTCAAGCGCCTCGCCGACGACATCCTCGTTCGTCCATGGACCGTAGACTTCAGCCGTATCAAAAAAAGAGACGCCACTCTCAACTGCCCCACGAAGGAAGGTAATCATGTCCTTACGGTCTGCAGCTTCACCATAGCCCATACAACCCAAACCGAGTGCAGAGACTTCAAGGCCTTTTCCAAGTGTGCGATGTTTCATGATCTTTCCTTTCAAGTGGAATCAATCCCTTTGCTTTCGCGACAAGATCGCCGTGGCCGCGCCTGCCAAGCCGACAAGTAGCATGCCGATAGTACTGGTCGTGGAGGGTACGTGATCAAACGCCAGCCAACCGATCAGTCCCGCCCATACGAGATGGAGATAGTTGACTGGCGCCAACAGTGAGGCTGGAGCCAGACGAAACGCGGCGGTAAACAGGAAATGTCCAAGCGTGGCAGCAATACCGATCAATATGAACAGGGCAACATCGAAGGCACCGGGTATCGGCCCGTGCAGTGACCAAGGCAAGGAAAGTCCGAACAAAACGGCACCAACCAACGCTGTGTGAAACAGCATTGCCATCGTGCTTTCCGTGGACGCCAACAGGCGAGAAAGAAGATAATAGCCGACAGTCACGGCAGCGCAGGCCATAGCAAAAAGGACCCCGACCGGATCGAGACCGTTGCCGGGATTGGCAATCAGCAGCACGCCGCAAAAGCCGGTTGTTGCGGCAATCCACCCGGGCAGTGTCACCTTTTCACCGAGCAAAGGAATGGCAAGAATCATGACCACAAACGGCGCAAGAAAAATGATTGAAATCGTCTCGGCAACCGGCATCCGCGTTAGCGCCAATCCCGCAAACAGCGATGCCGCCGAAAGGCAAAGCGCCCGCGCCATCACGAGGCCCGTGCGATTTGTAGCGATCAACGCGCGGCCATGGCTTGGGGCATAGACAGCCGCCAATGCCAGAACATTCACAATGTA
>JANMEX010000434.1:0-2035 GCA_031377485.1 Phyllobacteriaceae bacterium | reverse complement strand
CGATCCCGCGTGAAGAGGCGGGCGCCTATATCAAGAAATACTTCGAGCGCTTTCCGGGCATCAAGGACTACATGGAGGCGACCAAAGCTTTCTGCCGTGAGCATGGCTATGTCGAAACCATTTTTGGCCGGCGTGCGCACTACCCTGAAATTCGCTCAAGTAACCCCCAGGTGCGGGCGTTCAATGAGCGTGCGGCGATCAACGCGCCGATACAAGGCTCCGCGGCCGATGTGATCCGCCGCGCGATGATCCGTATGGAAGATGCGCTCGACAAAGCCAAGCTCGATGACGTTCGTATGCTGTTGCAGGTGCATGACGAACTCGTGTTCGAAGCACCTGAAGGCTTGGCGGACAAGGCAATGCCGGTGATCCGCCATGTCATGGAAAATGCTGCCATGCCGGCGCTTGACATGAAGGTGCCGCTTAAAGTCGACGTGCGCGCCGCCAAGAATTGGGACGAGGCGCACTGACTTTTCAGTTTCGAACAATTACGGGCACGGGTTCATATGCAGCTGATGGATTGCGTCAATCTTCGCCAAGGCATCGTCGGAAAGCGTGACATTGGCTGAAGCAAGACATTCGTCCAATTGCGCCATTGTCGTCGCTCCGATGATGTTGGACGTGACAAATGACCGCGAATTGACGAAGGCCAACGCCAGCGTGGTTGGAGAGACGCCGATCTCTTCGGCAAGATTGAAATAGGCTTCGTACGCAACATCCGCGCCCGGCATTTCATAGCGTTGCAGCCGGTTGAACAGGGTTTTGCGTGCTCCAGCGGGCATGGCCCCGTTGCGGTATTTGGCCGTGAGGTACCCTTGTGCGAGCGGCGAGTAGGCCAGAAGCGAAACGTTTTCACGCATGGAGATTTCCGCTGATCCGGTCTCATAGGTGCGATTGACCAGATTGTAGGCATTTTGCACCGACTGGACGCGGGCAAGGCCGAGCCGGTCGCTTTCGGCCAGAAACTTCATGGTGCCCCACGGGCTTTCATTGGACAGGCCGATCCAGCGCACCTTGCCGGATTTGACGAAACCGTCGAGCACTTCAAGCTGCTCGGCGATGGAGGTTTCATCGTCTGCGGATTTGTAGGCGGTCGTGCGAAAGTTTGTTGGCGTCGAGCCCCACGGGATTGGCCGTTCGGGGAAGTGGATCTGGTAGAGATCAATATAATCTGTGTTCAGGCGTTTCAGGCTCTTGTCCAATGCCTCGGTCATTTGCGCACGGGTCAAGCGGCTTGGCGACTTGTTATCGCGGAACCATGTCATGCCGGACCGACCGACAACCTTTGATGCCAGTATGATCTTGTCTCGATTGTTGCGTTCTTGAAACCACGTGCCAATGATCTCTTCGGTGCGGCCCTGTGTTTCCGGCTTCGGGGGAATGGCGTAAAGTTCGGCGGTGTCAAAGAAATTGACGCCTGCATCCACCGCACGGTCCATTTGGCCATGACCTTCGCTTTGCGTGTTCTGCTCGCCGTAGGTCATTGTGCCAAGGCAGATCAACGAGACATCGATGCCAGTGGTGCCGAGCTTGCGTTTTTCCATGTGACTGTGCTTCCTGTTTGTATGAGCGGGAAACTGGTGGCGAATGAACTGTTTGTCCAGACGGGAGTAAAATTAAATGGTTGAGACCAAGCCGCGCATAACCATAGAATTTTGTACCCAGTGCAACTGGATGCTGCGGGCGGCATGGATGGCGCAGGAGCTGTTGCAAACGTTCGGGCAGGAGCTTGCAGAAGTTTCGCTCATTCCCGGCACCGGCGGGATTTTTGTCATATCGGTCGATGGCAAAACCATCTGGAACCGCAAGGTTGACGGCGGGTTTCCGGAAGCCAAAATCCTCAAACAGAAACTGCGAGATGCGGTCTGGCCGGAGCGGGACTTGGGCCATTTAGATCGTCTGGCCTGATATCATCGCAGGATATGCGCCATCTATTTGCTGCAAATGGCGCGAGAGTCGCAATTCTCATATTCAATGTCGTCACAGGGCAGCAAGTTTGTCCTGATTACCGTTTGTTTTTACCTATGGGCAGTCT
>JANMEX010000432.1:0-2426 GCA_031377485.1 Phyllobacteriaceae bacterium | reverse complement strand
AACACACTGGCACACTGGGCCGCCGCGTCAATGATGGCCTTTTCGTTCACCGGGTTCAGACAGCCTACATGTCGCGCGAAGCTGTGGAGGCTGATGAGGCCAATGACCCGCTGCTGCACACGGTAGCGCATCTGGTGCGTGAAGGCGTGATGGATGCGGATGGCGTGCTGGACGTTTACAACAGCATTGACGCCGATGTGCAACGCACTGCCGAACAGGTTATCACCCGTCCCAAGCTGAAGACATCAGCTGGTGTGATGGCAAGCATCGTGCCGCCCAAGCGGGCCAACGCGGCGACGAATGGTCCATCGAAGGAAGTGCGCGAAAAGATTTTTGACAGCGACATGCGCCTGATGGAACAGTCACAGCCAATGTCGCGGCTGATCAACTGGGCGCTGACCGATTTGATGTTGGAGCATCGCGAAATTGCGCTGATGGGCGAGGATATCGGGCCGAAGGGCGGCGTCTATGGCGTGACCTTGAAATTGCACGACCGGTTTGGTCCGGGGCGCGTGATGAACACGCTGCTGGACGAACAAAGCATTCTGGGCTTGGCTATCGGCATGGCGCATAATGGTTTTGTGCCAGTGCCGGAAATCCAGTTTCTCGCCTATCTTCATAATGCGGAAGATCAGCTGCGCGGCGAGGCAGCGACGCTGTCATTCTTCTCCAAGGGCCAATACACCAACCCGATGGTTCTGCGCATCGCCGGGCTTGGTTATCAGAAGGGTTTTGGCGGGCATTTCCACAATGACAATTCACTGGCCGTGCTGCGCGACATTCCGGGTATCATTTTGGCGGTTCCGTCCAATGGCCGTGATGCAGCGCTGATGCTGCGCGAATGTATTCGTCTGGCGCGTGAAGAACAGCGTGTGGTGGTGTTTGTCGAGCCGATTGCGCTTTATTCGGCACGTGACCTGCATGACCCCAAGGACGGGCTGATGACTTATCCTTATCCGCAGCCCGGCAGCGGCGAAATCCGGTTTGGCGATATTGGGGTCGAAGGCGACGGCAGCGATGTGGCGATTGTCACCTATGGCAATGGCGCATTCCTGTCGCGGCAGGCGGCCAAACTGCTCGCGGACAAGCAGGGCATTAATGTGCGGATCATTGATCTGCGCTGGCTGAACCCGGTGAACGAAAAGGCCATCATTGACGCGGCGGCCCAGTGTGCCAGTGTGTTGATCGTCGATGAATGCCGCCACACAGGGTCGCAGTCGGAAGCGCTGATGGCCCTGTTTGCAGAGCAAGGCCCGGCGGGCCGCGAGACGGTGCGCATCACCGCCGAAGACAGTTTCATACCGCTCGGACGCGCCGCCACAGTGACGCTGCCGAGCCGCGACGACATCATTGAAGCGTGTATTGCGCTCACCAACAAGAATTGAACGGGAGACTGACATGAGCCACTCAGAGATTTTGGCAGCCTGCGGCTTGAGCGTCGCGGAAATATCCGGCGGCACGCTGGAAGTGACAACGCCGGTGGACGGCAGCGTCATCGCTCATTTGAAGACCGAAACTGCTGCACAAGTGGAGGCCAAGATTGCCAAGGCGGTGGCGGCGTTCCATGTGTGGAAGAACGTTCCTGCTCCGCGTCGCGGCGAATTGGTGCGCCTGCTCGGCGAAGAACTGCGCAAGGAGAAGGAGACACTCGGGCGCCTCGTGACGCTTGAATGCGGCAAGATTTATCAGGAAGGGCTTGGCGAAGTTCAGGAAATGATCGACATCTGCGATTTCGCGGTTGGTCTCTCCCGCCAGCTTTACGGCCTGACCATTGCCTCCGAGCGACCCGGCCATTCGATGCGTGAGACATGGCATCCGATGGGCGTTTGCGGCATTATCACCGCGTTCAACTTCCCGGTTGCTCCATGGGCATGGAATGCGGCGCTGGCGCTGGTGTGCGGCGATCCGGTGCTTTGGAAGCCTTCGGAAAAGACCCCGCTTTGCGCCATCGCCGTGCAGAAGATTTGTGACCGCGCTGTTGCGCGTTTTGGCGATCAGGCACCGGATGGTTTGATTCAGATTGTAATCGGTGAGCGTGAAGCTGGCGAAGTGATAACCAAGTCGCGCGATGTCGCCATCGTTTCGGCCACCGGTTCGACACGGATGGGCCATGCGGTTTCGGTTACGGTGGCGGAGCGTTTTGGCAAAAGCATTCTCGAGCTTGGCGGCAACAATGCGATGATCGTTGCGCCGTCTGCCGATCTTGAAATGGCGCTGCGCGCCATCGTGTTTTCGGCGGTCGGGACGGCAGGTCAGCGCTGCACTTCGCTGCGGCGTTTGATTGTGCATGAGAGCATCAAGGACACGCTGGTCGAGCGCCTTTCGAAGGCCTATGCGGGGTTACCGATCGGTGACCCGCTTGCGACAGGAACGCTGGTCGGCCCGCTGATCGACATGGACGCTTTCAACGCCATGCAGAAGGCGAT
>JANMEX010000406.1:0-2540 GCA_031377485.1 Phyllobacteriaceae bacterium | reverse complement strand
CCATCTGACATCCCATCATCGACTGATCCTCCGCAAATCACCAGGAAGATTGAATCACGATGCCACCACGACAATGACGAGTTCTTCAACAGTATCAGCGTAAAACGGACGGCGTTTGACAAATTATAAAGGCGCCACAATGATATAGCTGTGCCCAGTTTCATCGTCACCGGCGCACCAATTTTTCCAGGTCCTCATCACTGTGCCGGCCATCGCACTCCGCTCGGACCGGGAAGCACCTTCGCGCCGCTGAATCCGGCGCAATTGACGGCGGATGACGTAACGCTCAGTTGTTGGCGGTCAGCGGATCAATGATTTGCGCAACCTCGGTGATCTTTGTAACCGGGATGCCGCTCAGTTCGCCATGCTTCATGATCTCCGCCTCGCTCTCGGCCAAGTAAATGCAGAAGGTCTTTTCGCCGGCCACATAGGAGTGCTGCCACTGTATGCGGGGTCCGATGGCCGCAAGCGCCTGATTTGAGGCGCGGGCGGCGCCGCAGAGCTCAGTCAAGGAAAATGCACCGATGCCGGCGATGTCGCGTTCGATCATATATCGCTTCATTTCATTTCTCCGCATTGCAGATTGTGTTTTCATCACGCCGGAACGATGCGCCTTTATCGGTGGGATTCAAAATTCAATTTTCATTCGGTTTGTAAAGGCGGCCTTTCGCATTAACGCTTGAGTTTTTTCGGCCTGAAGCTAAGCTTTACCGATGTCGGCTGTCACCCACCTCAAGTCGCTGCAGGCCCTCGAACTGGCCATCCGGTCAGGCTCGCTCCGTGGGGCGGCCGGCCAGCTGGGCATCACAGCCGCCGCGGTTGGGCAGCGCATCCGGGCGCTGGAGGAATATCTGGGAGCCGACCTGTTGTTGCGGGGACGCTCGGGACTGCAGCCAACGCCCGAATTGGAGCATGCTCTTGCCGATCTGCAGACGGCGTTTTCGGCGCTGGAGCGTGTGACGGAAACGCTGGATTTCCAGCGCGTCAGCGAGATACAGATCGTGGCCGACCCGGATTGGGCCGAACTCTGGCTGGCGCCGCGCCTTCCTGCGTTTCGCGCGGCCTACCCGAACGTCCGTTTCTGCATTAACGGCGCCGGCGAAATTCCGGTCAAGCTCGGCGCGCCCGATGTGAGCGTCACCTATGGCGACGGGCGCGGCGAGCCCTTGTTTACGGACGCGCTCCTGCCGGTGACAAGCAGGGACAATCTGCGCCGCATCGCCGGAAAAGATCCGGCCACGCAGATGGAAGGCATGCCGCTGTTGCATTTGAAGGTTCAGCTCGAAAGCCCGGATCACCCCGGATGGGTGGAATGGTTGCAGAAATACGGACATCGGGATTACGGACAGGACCGAGGCGTGCGTTACCAGCATGCGCGGCTCGCTTTGGAGGCGGTGCGCCAGGACGTCGGATTTCTGGTCTGCGGCCTGTCTCTGCTTCAGGGCGATTTGAATGAAGGGCTTGCCGTCAATTCCTTCCCGATGTCGCAGCACGTTGCCGCCCCTCATCCTTACCGGATGAGACTTCGGCTGGATGCCGAAAAGCGCCCGCAGGTCATGAGGTTTGCCGCATGGCTGCGCGGCGAGGCCGGCGAAACCCGCCGCTACATCGAGAAAATGACCTCGAAGGCCTGATCCCGGTCAGCGTGGAACCGGCTCCGGTTTCATGCAATGGCGATCCGCCGGGTGATCTGGCCGTTGCTCTCCCAGTAGGTGTGTTTCTTAGCAATCATGGGATCATCCATGGCGGGCTGGATCTGCCCGTCCGCGCCAGTGGCGCGCGAGGTGATGGTGTGTTCGCCTTTCGCTGGGTTCTGCCAGTCCAGATACCAGATTTTCCAAGCAAACTCCGCCGCTTCAGTGTTGTCAATCTCAGCCGCAAGCCATGGCCCGTCGTCGATCCTCACCTCGACCTTGTCAACTGGGCCGCCCCAAGCCGCGCCGTCGATCCGGTAGCCGGCGTCGCTCTGCGTCACTCTGGCGGGGGCGGATTTCAGCCGCGCACGGCCGACCGATGTCTCGGCCCAGACCGTCTCGCCATTATGGTCCTCCTCGCGAATGGTGACGTAGTCGCGCCCCATCAACAGGCTTTCAAAGCGCGTGTCGCGCAGCTCGATGCGTTTGAGCCATTTGACATTCGCGATGCCGTACCAGCCGGGCGCGATCAGCCGCAGTGGAGCGCCGTTGGGCGCAGGCAGCGCCGCGCCGTTCATCTCGTAGCATAGAAGGTTTTCCGGGTTCATTGCGTCGGTGAGAGACATCGAGCGCGCGAAGTTCTGATGCATTTTGACGTCGCGACTATTATCTTTAAATGCGATGTCGCCAACATCCGTGCCCCAAAATACCACTTCAATGCCGTTGTCCTTAACGCCCGCATCTTCAAGCACAGCGGCGAGCGGCGTTCCAGCCCATTTGGCGTTGCCGATGCCACCGTTAAAGAATGGCAAACCGTCATTGCCAGAGCATTCCACGGTGAACACCGTCTCCTTGCGCGGACGCGCCTTGATATCGGCAAGCGACAGGCTCAGGGGCTTGTTTACC
>JANMEX010000377.1:0-5180 GCA_031377485.1 Phyllobacteriaceae bacterium | reverse complement strand
CCACCATTGAGCCAAACTTGTTCGATATCGCCATCAGGATAGTGCCGCGGGCGCGGCTTTGGAGGTTCTCCTCGGTTATCCCGGTTTTGGTGCCTTCAAACAGTTCACCGAGCGACTTCATGAAGCCGTCAACCGGCTCGAAGATCGGCACGATATCATAGCGGCAACCGAGCGCTGCAGCGCAGGCTCGCGCATCCGTAAGCGAGTCTTCAGAAGTGTAGGTATATGGCATCATTACGGCGCGCAGCCGCTCTTCGCCGAGTGCATCAACTGCAAGGGCCGCGCAAATGGCGGAGTCGATGCCGCCGGACAAGCCAAGCACGACGTCCTTGAAGCCGTTTTTGTTTACATAATCGCGCAGGCCTATCATGCAGGCACGGTAGACAGCTTCCTCATCCTCCGGAATGACCGACATTGGCCCCTGTTCGCAGACCCAAGTCTCCCCTTCCCGCTTCCAGGTGGAAACCGAAACGGTTTCTTCAAACTGGCTCATCTGGAAAGCGAGTGACTTATCGGCGTTTATGGCAAAGGACGCGCCGTCGAACACCAATTCATCCTGCCCACCAAACTGGTTGGCGTAGAGAATTGGCAAGCCTGTTTCGATGACCTGTTTGATGACAATCTGGTGGCGCACATCGATTTTGTCGCGATAGAAAGGCGAGCCATTCGGCACGAGCAGTATTTCCGCGCCGGCCTCCGCCAATGTTTCGCAAACGCCAAGATCGCCCCAGATGTCTTCGCAAATCGGAATGCCAATACGGATGCCACGAAAGTTTACAGGACCGGGCATCGGGCCGGGCTGGAAGACGCGCTTTTCGTCAAATTCACCATAGTTTGGCAGATCGACCTTGAAGCGCTCAGCAATGATCTTGCCTGCGTCAATAAGCTGAATAGCATTGTGAAGGCCGGATTTGCGGCGCAGTGGCAGGCCGATGATGATGCCAGGACCGCCATTGGCATTTATGCTGGCAAATTCCGCCACGGCCTTTTCGCAGGCTTCAACAAAGGCAGGCTTCAGCACCAGATCCTCTGGCGGGTAGCCTGCGACGAACAGCTCTGTGAACAAGACAATATCAGCGCCATGCCGTCCGGCCTCTGCCCAAGCCTCGCGCGCTTTGGCGATGTTGCCCACGATGTCGCCCATCACGGGGTTTAATTGGGCGGTGGCGACGCGGAGTGTATCAATTGATTTTGGCTTGGATGTCATATGTCAGCATTTAATGATTGTACGGGTTTGAAGCAATCGGGGGCATGCCGGATATTGAATTGTGTTTGTCCGGTTTGCCAACATCAGTGCACCAAGCGACGAACTTGTTTCATTTTGTAAAATCAACGATTAATACGCATTGTGAAATGACCTCTTCCTCTTAAAGAGGCCATTTTTCTAAGTGACCTCTGTCAAGACAACCGCGGAAAAACCAGACAGATATGAGCATTCCCCAGCCAGATGAGCCCAGGAAGCCAAGGAGACCTTCGCGGCTTCTTGAGATCGATGCCTGGCTTGATTCGGTGCTGTATGCCGTGCGCTTCCGGCTGGCGACTTTCTGGGAAAGTATGAGCATTCTTTCGCGCCGGATGCAGGTTACGGGGTTCAAACGGTTTCTGGTCGAAGTTCTTGATGAAGGCTTCACGATTGGCGTTGCCGGATTTGTCGTCTTGTTGGCGCTCGCACTGCCGGCATTTGAGGAAACATCAAAAGACTGGCGCAAGGGTCTTGATTTGTCGGTCACATTTCTGGACCGTTACGGCAATGAAATTGGCAAGCGTGGAATTTTGCACAAGGACGGCGTGCCGCTGGACCAGATGCCGGACCATGTCATCAAGGCCGTGCTGGCCACTGAGGACCGGCGGTTTTTCGAACATGTTGGCCTTGATTTTCTTGGCCTGACCCGTGCCTTGAGTGAGAACGTGCGCGCCAACGGTGTGGTGCAAGGCGGTTCCACAATCACGCAACAATTGGCGAAGAACCTGTTTTTGACCAATGAGCGAACGCTGCAGCGCAAAATCAAGGAAGCATTCCTGTCGATCTGGCTTGAAGCAAACATGTCAAAGAAGGAAATTCTCCAGCTGTATCTCGACAGGGCCTATATGGGCGGCGGCACATTCGGCATCGTTGCAGCGAGCGAATTTTATTTCAACAAGGACGTCAAGGATGTGAATTTGGCGGAGGCTGCAATGTTGGCCGGGCTGTTCAAAGCGCCGACCAAATATGCGCCGCATGTCAATTTGCCCGCCGCTCGCGCCCGCGCCAATGAAGTCCTTTCCAACATGGTGCAGGCAAATTTCATGACTGAAGGGCAAGTGCTCGACGCGCGTCGCCACCCGGCGTCCATTGTTGATCGCGCTGCGAACAAGAGCCCCGACTTTTTCCTCGACTGGGCATTTGAAGAGGTGAAAAAAGTCGCGGAAAAATTGCCGCAAAAGTCTTACGTGGTGCGCACAACCGTTGATACGGATCTGCAGACGGCGGCCGAAGAATCTGTTGAATTTCATCTGCGCCAATTTGGCGAACAGTATAATGTGACACAGGCCGGCATGGTCATGATGGACACAGACGGTTCGGTGCGTGCCATGGTCGGAGGGCGCGACTATGGCGCCAGCCAATTTAACCGGGCGACCAAGGCGCTGCGGCAGGCTGGGTCATCCTTCAAACCTTACGTCTATGCCACTGCGATGGAAAACGGATACACGCCTGAAACCGTGATCTCAGACGGTCCGGTGAGTTGGGGTACCTGGTCGCCGCAAAATTATGCCCGCAGTTATTCCGGCAAGGTGACACTCATGACTGCGCTGGCAAAGTCAATCAACACGGTCCCCGTGCGTCTTGCAAAGGAGTTGACGACGACGAAGATCGCGGCGCTGGCCAAGGCGATGGGCGTTGAATCGGAGATCAGTCTGCATAAGACGATGTCGCTTGGTACTTCCGGCATGACCGTTCTTGACCAGGCAACCGGTTACCTGACTTTTGCCACTGGTGGACTGTCTGGCAAACGCCACGCGTTCACTCAGATACTTTCAAACAGCGGTGAGGTTTTATGGGATTTCAACAAGGATGCGCGGACGCCCGTGAAAGTTCTCAGTGACAAGGCGACTGCCAATATGAACACGATGTTGACCGCGGTGACGGAAATCGGAACCGGTCGGAGGGCTCTGCTTCCGGGTATTCGTGTTGCGGGAAAGACGGGTACAACGCAGTCCTACCGGGATGCTTGGTTTGTCGGGTTTACCGGGAATTATCTGGCTGCGGTCTGGTTCGGCAATGATGACTTTACTGCGACGAACAAGATGACAGGCGGGCTTTTGCCAGCCATGACCTGGCAACGGTTGATGGCCTATGCACACCAGAACGTTGAGATTAAAGCCATTCCAGGCCTCAAGGAACCATTCATCGAAAAGCCAGTGGACAAGCCTGTAGATGCAAAAGTCGCCGATGCCAACGATGCCAAGGGCGAACCGGTCGATGCGCGTGTCCGCCCCGCTGTGCTTAATCAAAATACCAAAAAAGCACTGGAGCGGTTGTTGGAACAATTCCGGTCTGCCCCGAGACTTGTGACGGACGATCAGAAAGTGTCATCCATTGCCAAGTAGCAAAGCATTTTCCTGTCATGTTGCCGGAGCGGCGCCTTTATGATCCGCAACTTGATTGTGATAGCGGCTGCGCTGGTCATTGCATTTAGCGGCGGGGCATGGCTAACGGCTTATTCGATACAGCAGTCGGATCAATTCGGCGGCATAACCATCGGCGGTTGGACGGCTTATCCGCTTGCAGGTACGTTGGAGGCCGATCCTTACGCCAAGGCGCGACTTGCGCGTGATGCCGCGCTGGCGCTTGGTGCGGCTGAAGGCGTGACATTATACGCGGACAAGGACAGCCAGGGCGCAGCACTTTTCAGCCGGTGCGATTACACTGTCGAAGGCAAAAGCCCATCCGCACGCCTCTGGACCATTTATGCTTTGAATACTCAAAAGGCCAAATTGACGGGCATCCCGGATGAATGGCCATCGTTCCTCAATTCGGAGACAATTGCATATGGTGCAGGAGGAATATTCACAATTAATGTGTCTGCCAGCGCCCGGCCGAATAATTGGCTCGCTGTTTCCAAGGCGTCTGGTTTTATTTTGGCTTTGAACCTTTATGATTCTCCTGTGGCGACGAACAAAGGGCTTGTTGAGACCACCTTGCCAACAGTCACGCGGGGCAAATGTGATGGCTAAGGCGTTTTACGCATTGATGCTTGGTCTGGTTGGAGCTCTGCTTGTGCACATCCTGACGATTTTTTTGATCCCGCGCATGGCGCAAAATGATGCTTGGGCTCGGCTTTCACGAACGACCCAAGCCGGTGTTTTCACAGTCATTGATGAAAAATCCGACATTGCAGCAAGCATGCGGGCATTTGACCCTAACTTCGTGATTGCTGCATGCCAGTTTTCTTTGGCTGACGGGCCTATTGGTTTGTCGGGCAGTTCAACGCCGGATTTTTGGTCATTGTCGGTGTTTAACCGTCAGGGAGCAAATATATTTTCAATCAATGACCGCACCACACAGAGCGGCGAATTGGATGTGGTTGTTGCCACGCCGCTTCAACTTATCGAGTTTCAAAAAGACATGCCCCCGGAACTGGCCAATTCAGTATTTGCAGAAGCCGATGTGCGCGACGGTTTCGTTTTGATACGGGCATTTGTGCCAGAGGACAGTTTAAGGCCGCAGGTGACCCAATTTATCAGGAACTCATCTTGTGAGCCACTTTAGCATCACGAAATAACCCCGCGTGTCATGCCTTGGATTTGATGCGGTGCGGCTTTGACGGCGACGGCTGCGGTTTTGGCTTGGATACAACCGTCTTGATCCAGCGTTCGTAGCGGACACCGGTGAAGAAAACCAATTCGCCCAAAGGTTTGGTTTGATGACCCGACATACGTTTTGGCCGCACATCTGACGGATTGAATGCGATAATTTCGGCCATTTCCAAGCCTCCACTGACACTTTTGTGCCTCGAATCGTCCCCGTAGCAGTTGTCATCCAAACAAGGTTAACAGCTTGCTAACACTTGTGGTCGTATGATGACCAATCACTCTTATTAAGGGGCTTTCAGTGCCGACGCATTTCCGCGCCTTGGAACAACCGGGCCACGCCAACCGCAAAGACGAAATCCTTCGCGCCTCAATTTCCGCGTTTGTCG
>JANMEX010000376.1:0-5885 GCA_031377485.1 Phyllobacteriaceae bacterium | reverse complement strand
TTTCTAATAGACGCGCCAACAGTAGAGTTTTTTATGCCATGGGTGCAATCATTGGCTTGGCCATGGAGTATTGCTTTAGTCTTAGCGGCGGGTCTTGAGGGTAGCCGCAATTGGATGACTGGGCTTGAAATCTTGTCGGTTGGCGCACTTGCGTTGTTTGTGCCTCCACTCATTGCATTTACAGTCTTCTTTTGTGCCATGCACAGTGCACGGCACATCTTGCGCACAACAATCTATGCTGGCCGCTCGTCTGTCCTTTATCTTATGGCGGCCTCTGCCGCGCCCATGATCGCCGTTATAGTTGGCGCTGTTTTAGCGTGGCGTTTTTTGGGAGATACGCCGGTCGATGCGCGCATTATTCAAATTGTTTTTGTAGGTCTTGCAGCACTCACAGTGCCCCACATGGCCCTTGTTGAGCAGGTTCGAATTTCTAATTGGCGTAAAGGTGCTCATATTGGCTGACGATCGCGCAAAGCAAAAACTTGATCAACTGGAGGCCGTTCTACACGGCGATGTAGCGCCCCGTCATACCTCAACAGGATTTGAGGCAATCCGGTTTGTGCACGATGCTTTGCCAGAATTGGATTTTGATGACATCGACCTCAGCACCACATTTCTATCTCGTAAATTGAATGCACCAATCCTGATCAGTTCAATGACTGGCGGGCCAGACCGGGCGGCAATTATAAATTCACGTCTTGCAGAAGTGGCTCAAGATCTTAAAATAGCATTTGCCGTTGGCTCGCAGCGCATTGCGCTTGAGACCAGTCTTGCAGCCGGCTTTGATAAGGATTTGCGCAGGCGAGCGCCAGATGTACCAATTTTGGCTAATCTAGGGGCCGGCCAGATTCGTGAAACATACGGCTTGGACTATGCCCGCCGCGCAGTCGAAATGATTGAAGCGGATGCGCTCATCATTCACCTAAATCCTTTGCAGGAGGTTTTGCAAAATGGTGGTGATAGAAATTGGTCAGGGATTATTGAAAAGATTGGCGACGTTGTTGCAGTGCTTCATTGCCCTGTTATCATCAAAGAAATTGGATGCGGTCTTTCAATAAAAACAGCATTGCGGCTCAAGAACGTAGGAGTAAAAATTCTTGACGTTGCCGGTGCTGGTGGCACCAGTTGGGCTGCAGTAGTTGCCGACCGCGCTCCGACCAAACGAGTACGACAAACAGCAGAAACATTTCGTGACTGGGGTATTCCAACGGCAACATGCCTTGTTGGTATTCGCTCTGTTTTTCCTGATGCCGAAATCATTGCGTCAGGCGGCATGCGAAACGGCTTGGATGCCGCCAAGGCGATACGTCTTGGAGCAGATCTCGTGGGATTTGCTGGCTCCATTCTCAGCGAGACCGTGGATAGCGCCGAAATCTTGCGAGAGCGATTCGACACAATAATTGAAGAGTTGCGCATCTCGGCATTTTGCACTGGAAGCAGTTGTTTGAGTGTATTGAGAACCGCAGAGATCGTTTGAGTTACGTCTTGCTGGTCAACAATAAGCATCCGGACTGGCTGCTCACATGATGAAAATCGACCCCTAAGTCGGATATTCTCAATTCAAGCGGTTGAACCGCCCTGGGATTGGCGGATGCTCCAACTCCTGAGAAGATGGAGCCACCATAAGCAAAACAACGAAAAGGTTTTTACTGAAGGCCGTACCCTGCGGTGCGGATGGTGCTGGATCACGTAGGCGATTGTCGGTCAGGATGGGCGGCTGCCGTACCCAAAGATTGCGGAGCTCGACCACCTGTTCAAAAGATGGTCGCGTTTATCGACGATGATCGCGCAACCCATGGGGTCGAGCCGATTTGCAAGGTTTTGCCGATTGCCCCTTCCACTTATCACGAACATGTTGCACGGCGACACGATCCATTGCGATTGTTGGCGCGGGCGACGAGGGATTTGGTCTTGAAGCCCGAGATTGCCCGCATCTTCAAGGAGACCTTCGAGGTCTATAGCTTGCGCAAGGTCTGGCGGGAGATGGCGCGAGCAGGGGGCGACATCTCCCGCTGCACAGTGGAGCGCCTGATGCGGGAAACGGGATTGCACGGCGTTATCCGTGGCAAAAGCTTGCGAACCACTGTTCAAGACAAGCCTACACTGTGCCCGTTGGATCACGTCAATCGACAGTTCCATGCACCCGCTCCCAACATGCAGTTGGTTTCCGACTTTACCTATGTCTCGACATGGTCGCTCCGCGAGTCCTGTTTAGGCACCATTTTGTTCTTTTCTGGGATTATGATCTTGAGACGAACACCGTTTAGCCCTGACCAATCTTTACCGAACAGGTGATAAACTCAATCGAGGACTTATGAGCGGCAAAAGTGGTCATTGGCTGCACCTTTCAGGAGAGACCGAGTTGGGACAGGAAGCGGACTGTCCGCTGTCGGTCTTTACACGCTGCAAGTGGACACACTGCTTCTTTTTACCTTTGTGCGGCGTTCGTCCATTCTTGAAATTCATATTGAATTCCGACTTTATCACGGGTTCAGTATCTGGACTTTCATCCATAGGCGTCTCCGCCTTCGATCAGCGCATTCCGCGCGGCACGGAAAGTGTCTTACAGCGCTTTGTGACCATCCAGCCCCTCAAGGGCGCAGTTATTGAGAAACTGACGCCGGGCGAACAGCTTGCGGTCGACGGCGGGTTCGCGGCATAGAAAAAGGCTTATTGTTGGCTCTTGGCCAAGCGCGTTGCTTTTGCAGCCAAGGGCGGGGACGACAATTTCGCCAAGCCGGTGGCGAATGACTGGATCTGGAATAGCCCGGCCTAGCGGCTGCCTGCATAACAGCCATTGTGCCCAGTAATCTGCTTTCTGACACAATGGACGCCAATATCAGATGCCGTGCCAATTCGTCCTGGTCACACGCACCATACGATCCGGAATCTAAAGACCTTGGCGGCCATCTGCAGGCAAACCTTCGGCTCGCCGCTGTGAATTCACCGTCACTTGTAAACTCCGCGCCGGTCACCAAAAACGCGCACCCGTTTTCGCCATGCGCGGTAGCTGCCCGGTTTCAGCTCGGCCCGCATTAGCACTTTGACCTCATCGGGGGTCAGGCCGTGCTGGTTCCTGATCATGTCGAAGGTCACATGATCGCTGAGCGCCATTTCGACAATCTCACTGATCGTCGCCGCATTATTGACCATTGGTTTCGCCACTTTCAAACAAACCGCGCCAAGACAACGCCAGCGATCCCGATATGTACCAGCGTTAGCGCGACTGATGCGCCGTGCAGCCATTTGAACCAAGTTTTCGCGCCGGCATCGGTCGCACGGTTGACTGCTGGCATCAGGATCTGGCGGGCTGGCAGCGTAGTCAATCCGATCACGGCCAGCAATCCTGCGGACAGCGTGTCAACCGGCCACGTCAATCCTGCAGCGGCAAACGCTGATGCAATGACAAAGCTGTAGAAATGCGGAAAAGCCTGCCGCAGTGTTTGCCCTGCTGCTTTTGCCGGCAGGGTTTTGAACAAAATCGCGGCAAAGCCGAACGAGTACAGGACCATGCCACCAAATAGCAGCGATGTGACAAGCAAGGCGAGTGTGAGGATCATTACAGCCCCGGCTTTCGGGCGGTGCCCATATACAGGATCGTGGTCATTGGCAGCCGGCCAAAAGTCAAATCGAACCGCCTGTTGATGCCGCGCGGCCCAAGGCCGGTGAACGGCCCCGGCACCAGCCCCGCATTGGTCAGTGCACGGCGCAATTCGTGCGGTTTGATAAATATCGCGGGGTCATGGGTGCCACGCGGCAGCAGGCGCAGGATATTTTCTGCCACAGTGATGGTGGCCAGTCGCGCCAGCGGATTGCGGTTGATCGTATCGAACAGGAACATGCCGCCGGGGCGCAGGGTGCGGGCAACCTGCGCCAGCACACAGGTCAGGTCGGTCACATGTTCCAGCACGTCAACGCAGACCACGGCGTCAAAAGCGGCATCGGTATAGGGCAGCGCCTCGCCCATGCCGACATCATAAACAATATCATGCCCAGCTGTCTGCGCGTGGCTGCGGGCCGCTGCAATCGCCGCCACTGCGGGGTCTATGCCGGTCACATGTGCGCCCCGCTGCGCCAGCGCCTCAGCCATGAACCCACCCGCACAACCAAGGTCCAGCACGTCACGGCCCTGCCAGTTGATCTGCCGGTCGAACCAAGCCAGCCGCCCGGGCACAAGGTTCTTCAGTGTCCGCACCCAGCGGATATCGTCCGACCACCAGTTATCCGCCACGCGGTCATAAATTGTTAGGTCATTTCGCATCGGGTTGGTCCTTGGCAGCACTCATATGTGGCAGCATATAGGGCACGCGCGCCCGATAGTGATCAAACCGCGCACCATAGCGGGCGGCAAAGCGGCGTTCCTTCAGGCGTGGGGCCAGGATGCAATAGGTGGTAAAGATGATTGCCAGCGCCAGTTGATCCGGCGTCCAGACCGGCGGCGTCCACAGCGTCAGCGCGAAGGCAAGATAGATCGGCTGGCGGATCACGCGGAACAGACCGCTGGTCGGCATGTCGGGAAACACCGGCCGGATCCGCGCCAGCAGCGACATCCAGCCCAAGGCACCCGATTGCACCTCGGCCCCGGCGTCAAAGCTGGCCTTCAGCAGGATCAGCCAACTGGTGGCATAGGCCACCGTCATGACATAGAACGCCGCGCCTTCAGCCCGCCACCAGACGATGCCCGATGGCGTCCACAACGCGAACAGCGCCAACAATTGCGTGGCGGCGATGATGGCATAGGTCGTGGTGGCCAACGTTTGTCCATGCGGGCCGGGGATCAGCCGGGCCAGCAGATGCCCGCCGCGCGCCGTCAACAGAGCCGAATGCACCAGCGGGAACTGCGCAATCAGCGCCGCATTTGCGAGTATTGCCCAAGGCCGTGGCAATGTGCCAAGGCTTTCACTCAGCCCAAAGTACATCGCCGCGATCATGGCCAGCACGCCCGCAGCAAAGACCGTGTGGCACAGCGCGCCAACGCCAAGCGCCAGCGCGATGCGCCCTGCTTCGGCAGGTGGGTGCAGAGCGGCGCGTATCAGGATCAACAGTCGGGCGATGCGCGGATCGTTCAACATGGTCAGCCTTGTGCCAGAATATCATCGGCCATGGCGGTGCCGCTGGTCCAAGCGGCCTCGACCCTCGGGCCCATGCACCAATCGCCGCCCAGATACAGCGTGGCGTCGGTGCTGCGCAGGAACGGCTGACCGAGCGTCTGCGTGACCCGGGCATAGCGCCAGCGGTGGGCTGCGGCGTGGGTCACGTGGTCGGAGTTCACCCCCAGCCGGTCGCAGAGCAGCGGCAGCATAAGGGCGGTAATTTCCTCTGGGGTCTGTTCCAGGTGGGCCAAGCTGAACGCCTCACCCGCCTGCGCGACCCACAGCGCGCCCGTACCATGCGGCCGACCGGGTTTGGCACTGTCTAGCGCGATCCATGACAACGGATCGTCGGCATCTCGCCGGGTGATAAACGGCGCAGGACCCGCCACGGCTGCCATCAGCGTCAGGCAAGGCGCCAGCCGCACAGGGGCAAGGGCAGCAATCAGCGGATGTTCCGTGCCCAAAAGGCTGGCGACCTGCGGGGCGGGTACCGTCACTACCACGCGAGCGGCGCGCAGCGGGCCGCTCTTCAGATCCACGAGCCAGCCATCGCCGTCCTGTTGGACCCGGATCACCTCTAATCCTTGCCGGATATCCAGCCCGGTCCCCAGTGTCTTGGGGACGGCCGACATGCCTGGTACGCCCACGCTATGCGTACGGCCTGTACCATCCTGCCAATCCACAACCGACAGGCCATCCAGCGCTGCCGTAAATGGCGCGCCATGGGCGTTCACATATTGCGCACCATGATCAAACTGCAAATCGCCCACACGCCGGGTCGCCACCCGCCCA
>JANMEX010000302.1:0-2532 GCA_031377485.1 Phyllobacteriaceae bacterium | reverse complement strand
AGCTTCGATTCGGCCGGAGCGGGAACCCATCACCCATGGCGACTGTGATGGATGTCCCCGACCACGGCCTGGAAGCTCTGGTTCTCGTCGCTGCGGTAGCCGATGTCGAAGCGCTCTATCATCAGCTTGCCGTTCTCCCAGGCGCGCAGGACACCATCGGGCCGGTTCGGCGAGTTGAGCACCACCTCTTCCTCGATACGCGCCGCTCCTGACCCGTCTTCCGCGCCGCACCAGGTTTCCAGCGCGAAGACCATGCCTTCCTTCAGCGGCTCAGTCTGGCCCTTGTAGCGCTTGGAGAAGATCGGCCGCTCCCACAACGAGAGGCCGACGCCATGGCCATACTGCAGAAGAAAGGCTTCTTCCTCGTCGCGGTAGCCAAACTCATGTGCGTCCGGCCACACCGCCGCCACTTCGTCCGGCGTCACGCCGGGCTTGATCATGTCGATCGAAGCGCTGATCCATTTCGACGCGGTTTCATAGGCGTCGACCTGATGCTTGTTCGGTTCACCGCAGATGAACGTGCGATAATAGCAAGTTCTGTAGCCATTGAACGAATGCATGATATCGAGGAAAATCATGTCGCCCGGCTGGATCATGCGGTCTGAGAACGTGTGTGAATGCGGACGACCACGGCGACCTGATACCGAGTTCACACATTCCACACGCTCTGAACCCATGCGGAACAAGCGGTCATTGGCAATTGCCACCAGTTCATTTTCCTTTGTGCCGGGGCGAATGGCCTTGGCAATGTCAACATAGGTCGCGTCCACCATGCTGGCTGCCATTTTCAACAGCTCAATTTCGTCTTCGGTCTTGATCTCGCGTGCGTCGAGCAGCGCTTGCTGGCCATCAACAACCTGAATGCCTTCGGCTTCAAGTGCGCGCAGCATCCCGAGTTCCATGATGTCAATGCCAAGCGGCTGGTCAGCAATGCCGTAGTGCACCAATGCCTTTTTGATCTGTCGTGCAAAATCATGCTGCACATTAAGGCTGGGCGGAATGGCCCCCTGCATGGTGGTGATCGGGGCCGCAATATTGTCTTTCATCCAAGGCGATGAAATCCGCTTGGCTGGCGGAGCCGGGTCCCACAAAAACGGCGAACCTTCGGCCGGACACAGCGCATAGCGGAAGAATTTGTCGCGTGCCCATTCTCCGATATGTGTGGATGTCACGTAGCGAATATTGTCGAAGTTGAAACACAAGACAGCGCCCAGTCCGGCAAAGCGGATGGCCTCTTGCGCGCGCCGCAGGCGCTCCTTGGAAAGGCGGGAATAATCTATGCCCTGTTCCCAATCCTTGGCCTGTGCGCCGAACGCCGCCGTTGAATAGGGGCTGTTATATTTCATGTGATCTCTCCCAGCTCGCCGGCCCATTTTTTGTTTTCAATTGTGTCTTTGAGTTTTGATAAAAACGCTGCCGCATAGGCTCCATCAAATGCACGGTGATCAAAGCTTTGCCCCACCGTTCCAATCAGCCGCGGCACAATCGCGTCGCCGAGTTCAGTGGTGATCACGGCCGGTTTCTTGCGGATGGCATCGGTAGACAGAATGGCAACCTGCGGCGCATTGATGATCGGCGTTGTGAAACTCGTTCCAAACGCGCCATTGTTGGTGATGGAATAAGTACCGCCACTCAAATCGGCGGCTTTAAGTGTGCCGTCACGCGCCTTCTCGATTTGCCGGCCAATCGCCTTGGCAAGGCCCTGCAAAGTAAAATCCTGAACCGCATGGACCACCGGCACCACGAGCCCATTGTGGTTGAGATCAACCGCAATGCCGAGGTTGATGTCCTTCGATAGGGTCAGAGCTTTGCCATCAAAGCGGGCATTGATGTGGGGAAAGGCTTGTAAGGCAATGCAACAGGCTCGGGCAATAAACGGCAGAAACGTCAGTGAGTTTCCGGTTTCCGCCTTGAAGCGATCCTTGTGCCGTTTGCGCACCAGTTCCACTTCGGTGAAGTCAATTTCAATCGCCTGAAACACATGCGGGATATTGCGCCAGTTTTCGGTGAGCCGCTCAGCCGTTCTGGCGCGGATCGTGTTCAGCGTGATAACCTCGCCCCCGACAATGCTTGGCGAAGGCGAAGATGATGTTGCGGGCGTTATAGAAACCACGGCCGCCGGCGGATTTGAAACAGTGACCGTTGCGGACTGCGCTTCTGGTGTTACCACGAGAAACGCCTGCGCATCTCTCATTTGAATTTTTCGAAGATTGCCGGATGATGCAAATTGCGCCAGAGCGCCCATGTCAGCATCCTGCTGTGATAGAAATCTTCGCGCCAAAGGCGTGATCCGCAAACCATCCGGACCCTTTGCCTTGCCATAATTTTCCAGCGGTGATTTCACTTCGTCATAAACAGACAAGGCCTGAGGTTTCGCAACTGCCACATCGGGAGCCGCTGCCTCGCCGCCAACCACCGCGACAACTGCGCCAACCTTTACAGTGACACCATTGCCGGTTTTGATTTCGGTCAATTTGCCCGCAACCACAGCCTCGACTTCAACCGTAACCTTATCGGTTTCGACCTCAAAAA
>JANMEX010000268.1:0-13902 GCA_031377485.1 Phyllobacteriaceae bacterium | reverse complement strand
ACTCCCAAAGAACTCAGTCCCTGTGCAAGACCCGATAAATCGACCTTCGTCTCGCCGCAGGTCATCAGGCGCACACCTGCACGGGCCTCAAGTTGATATCGCACTGGATCAGGCAGATTCAGCGGAACAACGATCAGTGTTGGCAAACCGTCAGTCAGGACGTGGCTTTCTGCCGGAATCTTGCCGTCGTTGGATGGAATGACGCGTAACGGATTACGCCCGATAACATGGCGAACAGTCAGTTCCGGATTGTCGATGCGAATCGTCCCGGCACCCACCATGATCGCGTCATGGGCCGCACGTTCGGCATGAAACCATTGCCGCAGTTCGGCGCCATAAAATTTGAAAAGCGATTGGCTCGAGAGGCCATGTCCAAGTGACATGCGGCCGTCGATTGTCAACTCCGAAAATGCAGTGATTTTCATGTGCGTTCCAGCGGTCGGGTATGCCCATCACTGACAAGCGGCAAACACGACAGTTTGGACAACGAGGGCAAAAGACCTGCGCTATGCGGTCTGATTGCTGTATTGACCCGACCAAACAACTGTGCGCCCAACTTCAGTGCCGCAGCTGAAGGTTTTCGTGCCTCAGACACCGGCCCTCTATTTTTCGGTCGCAATGCAACCAAGTCGCCAAAGACAACAACCAGGCACGCCGACTCAGTTTTGGGCCCGAGACAAAAGGATGAAGGACAGTCTTGTTTCAATGTTTTCAGCCTTTCTTGCGAGAAACAACGCCCGGTACGTAATTGCGTTCCCGTGAGCGTCGACTTTTCTGTGGCGTAGAAATGCAGGGACCTATGAGACATCCTTGTCGTTCCATTGAATCCACGAGGATGTCTCTTGCCCTTCGAAATAATACACTGACAAGCTCGACAGATGGCCAATTCGGGCCCATTTACGATCCACAATGCTCACCTTATACCCTCGGCGCCGACCCTTATCCGGCTCAGGTCAAAATCTTGGCAGTTTGCGAATTTCCGACCATTTTCACCCAATCCAAAGAACCTCGCCGGGCGCGAAGCAGAAACGGATGAACACATTCTCATAGCGAAGGAGGAGGCGAAAGCTTAAGGAAAGGGGAAGGGTTGCTTGTCGGGCGGTTGATCGACTACGCTTCAATCAGGCAGGCGGAGGTTCTGTCGGAAAAGGCGAGGGGGAACATGGATACTGGCACCGGACTTGAATCTGTCACTGATCAGCGCTTGGTAAAGGGAAGAACTTCATGGACACGCCGACATTAACCCAGATGGGGATCAACAACCCGTCTGAGATCACCCGATATGCGTTGAGCCAGCCAAGCGCGCATGTGGATGAGCTTACCATCTACTACAAACGGCAAAAAGGCTCGCTGCTGCCGGTCCGCCGCGCATACGAGTTTGGCCGCGCACTGCGCACGGCAGTCGCCGACAGTGGCACTGGCCGCATGGCAAATGTGGGCGATATTTCTCCCCGGTTGCTGGAAGCCATTGCGGAGTTGGACAGATTGCTCGCCCTTAAGAGCACGCGAGAAGGCCGCAAAGATGCGATAATCGGACAACTCAGCGGCTTGCGTAAAGCCTTGGCTGCACGCGGACTGGACGCCGAACTTGAAAGCCGGCTTGACGAGTTCGAGGCGGACTTGCGGGAGTTGTAAGCTTCAGTCAGCCACGGGGACGGTGTTGGCAGAAGAACTTGGCTTGAGCCGACCAAGGTGGCCAGCTATCCTGACGGGGTGACTAAACGCACCCCTTCCGCCACTTCAAGACCAGCCCGGAGATCATCCACTTGGCGGTGATGCTTTACATCGGGTTCCGGCTGTCGCTTCGAAATGTCGAGGACCTTTAGCACGAGCGGGGTATCACGATCTGCCACGAGACCGAGGGGTATTGGTGGAACCGGTTCAGCCCGATGTTCGCCGCCGAGGTTATGGGCAGCGGTCGAAGGCGATGCGGACTTGCCGACAATGGCAGTGGCACCTGGACGAGGCCTACGAGAGGATCAACGGGGTGACGCACTACCTCTGGCGCGCGGTCGATCACGAGGGCGAAGTGCTGGAGAGCTAAGTGTCCAGAAAGCGAGATCGCAAAGTTGCATTGAAACTCTTGAAGAAATCAATGAAGCAACATGGTCGACCCGAGACCATCGTGTCGGATCGGCTGCGGGGCTATGATGCCGCCTTGAAGGACCTCGGTCGCCGCGATGACCGCGAGATGGGGCGATGGCTCAACAACCGGGCCAAGAATTCGCACCTGACATTCCGACGACGCGAGCGTGCGATGTTGCGGTTCAGGCGCAGGCGAACGTTGCAGAAGTTCGCCTCAGTCCATGCCTCAGTCCATGCCTCGGTCCACAACCACTTTCCGACGGAGCGTCACCTCCAGAACCGCAACACTTGCAAGCAGACCCGCGCCGCCGCTCTCGCAAAGGGGCGCTGCCTTCTCTCTGGCTTATCCAAACCCGGCGCTGGGGTAACGGAGACTGCTTTGCATTCGTCCGACAGCACCGCCATAATTTCTTTAAAGCTATTGAAATAGTTATTTTTCGCAAAAACCCAGTGCCACATCATCGGATTGGTCTTGAAATCAAGTCACGAAATACACGTCGGCATATGGAAGGTACTGTACGCCATGTCGAAAGCCTTGGTACTGACGGCATCATCTACTTGAATGTGGGCATTTGGCACCGCGTGCCGCGCCGTTTCTTTTGGCGCGTGTCAGGCCCCTGTCAACGCACCGTGGACGAGCGCACGAAGTTCTTTGCGGACCGGAATGGCGCTTGAGGGCAGCAGTTGCGTGAATAGAATGACAACCATGTCATCAACCGGACTGACCCAGAAGAAGGTGCCTGCAGCCCCGCCCCAGCCGTAGTCGCCGACTTGCGCCGATATTTGTGCTTTGGCCGGATCAAGGACCACGGAACCCAACAGGCCGAACCCGACGCCGTCAAACTGGGTCTCGGACCAAACCTCGGTTGCCATCGCGGCAAGATCGCCCGGCAGGTGATTGGACGCGGCCAATTTCAATGTGCGTGGACTGAGGAGACGCTGGCCACCGAATTCACCCCCACCCCGTAGCATTTCTGCGAACCGCCAATAGTCGTCGATTGTTCCGACAAGTCCGCCTCCGCCACAGAATGTATAAACCTTGCCTTGCCGCCACGCCGAAACCTCTGGTGCTTCGTTCAAGGCCATGCCGACCGGCGCAACCTCATACATCGGGGGGAACCGGCTGATGTGCGAGTCCGGCACTGAAAAGCCGGTGTCAGTCATGCCAAGCGGTTCGAAGATGCGCGTTGCAAAGTACTTGTCGAGCGTCATTCCGGAAACGACTTCCACAATGCGGCCGATGACATCAGGCCCGGCGCTGTATTGCCATCTCGTGCCCGGCTCCCATTCTAGCGGCAGTTCGGCGATCCGGCGCACCATCTTGTCGAGACCTCCGTAATCCTTGGTGAGTCCGAGTCCTTCTTTGGCATAAGTTTCACCGAGCAGCCGGGGGTTCGAAAAGAGGCTTAGGCCAGATGTATGCGTCAAGAGATGGTGAATCGTCATCGTCGTTTTGACTGGCACCGTTTGGTCGAGAGATGTTGCGCCCGGTATCAAAAGTTGACAGTCTTTGAATTCCGGCAAATAGGCCTCGACCGGATCGTCAAGATGGACCCGCGCCTCCTCGTACAGCATCATCAGTGCTACGGCAGTTACGGGCTTGGTCATGGAGTAGATGCGGGCGATAAGATCGCGCGACCAGGGCCGCTTGGATTCGATATCAGCGTGCCCGGCGCAATCAAAAAAGGCGAGTTTTCCATGGCGCGCGATGAGCACCGCACCACCGGGCCAGCGCCCATTGTCGGCATAGCGCTGCATCCACTGCTTCAGTCGCAATAGCCGCGATTTATCGAAGCCCAAGGTGGCGGGATCACCAACTGGTTCGGTGCCAATTTGACTCATCGTGCAACTGTCCTGTCGCAACCAATAGCCGTTTGGTCAATGATACGCCCTTCCCGCATTATTGCCAATGGTCGCCTGCTTGTCGTGAGCTGGTATCCAGCTGAAGACAGTGGCGAGACATAACTGTCTGTCGTCAAATAAATCATCGGCCTTTCACGCTACAGCTTGCGGCAGATCATGGAGCTGAATGCCGAATCCTCCTAAATACTAAATGTATTGGATGGAAATTTTAACGCGGAGAACGGAATGAGCAGGCTGCATACTCATGATGAAAACCATTTGGTGTCACGGATCGGCTGGCTGCGTGCCGCCGTGCTGGGTGCAAATGACGGCATTGTTTCAACGGCCAGCCTCATCGTTGGCGTTGCGGCTTCCGCGGCCGGACAAAGTGAAATTTTGGTTGCAGGCATTGCAGGATTGGCAGCGGGCGCAATGTCCATGGCGGCTGGCGAATATGTGTCCGTCTCGTCACAGTCCGATACCGAACAGGCTGATATTGCCCGTGAAACGGCCGAATTGGCGACGCAGCCCGAAGCCGAATTGCAAGAACTGGCGGGCATTTACGTCAAGCATGGACTTGAGCCGCAACTGGCGATGACTGTTGCAAAACAGCTGACCTCCAAGGATGCGCTTGCCGCACACTCCCGCGAAGAACTCGGCATTTCTGAACATACCGCAGCCAATCCGATACAGGCAGCATTTACCTCCGCGTTGACATTTTCTGTCGGGGCGGCGTTGCCGCTCGTTACAGTCGTTTTGGTGCCGCTGAATTGGCTGATTGCCTCTGTTACCATTGCCTCACTCTTGTTCCTTGCGCTTCTCGGCTACATCGGCGCGAAGGCAGGCGGAGCAAGGGTTTGGCGCGCGACGGCGCGCGTTACTTTCTGGGGTGCCTTCGCCATGGCGCTGACTGCCGGCATTGGATGGCTTTTTGGCGCGGTGGTTTGAAATTTGCCAGCAACAAGACATAAGGCAAATCTAATATTAACGCAACGTTAAGCCTTTATGTGCATTTTTATTCAAGGTGCAGCTATCGGGGCTTGAGATGTCAAATACAGCGATGCGGTTCGAAACGCGTGAGGCGATCAATGACGCTATTTTGCGTCTGGTCCAGGCTGGCGTTGCATTGGACGAAGTGGATGTCGAGCTAAGCCGCATTGGCTTGGTCGATCTTGACCTTTGTGTCGAGTGTCTGACCGAAATGGCCGCCACCATGGCTGCAAACGGTGGCGTTGAAGCGCTATACGCAGCTTGATGCATCAACTGCGATAGCCCGGCTCCTGCTCGTCCAGAATAGCCTTCAGATCGGAAAAATGCCGCTCGGCCTGTCCGGGATAGTTATCAATTTCGCGTGCCACATTCTCGGCAATTTCGTCGGAGAGCTGTCGCAATTTCCGACCAGTCTGCAGGGCTTTGATGTAGGTTTCGGCCGCGCGCTCAAAATAGTATAACCTGTTGAATGTGTCTGCGACGGTATCGCCCAGGACCAGCACGCCGTGACTGCCCATGATCATCACCTTCACTTTAGGATCAGACAAAAGCGCCGAACACCGTTCGCCCTCTTCCTCGAAAGCCAATCCGCCGTAATTTTCGTCGATAACATAGCGGTTGAAAAAGGTCGCAGTATTTTGGTCAATCGGCGGAAGGCGCGAATCTTCGAGTGATGCAAGCACCGTCGCATAAATCGAATGCACATGCATGACGCACCGTGCATGGCGAACATTGCGATGGATTGCCCCGTGCAGCCCCCAGGCAGTCGGGTCCGGTGCGTCAGGGCGATCCATGCTTTGCGGGTCTTCGGCATCGAGCAGCAAAAGGCTTGATGCTGTAATGCGTGAGAAATGCACCTGATTGGGGTTCATCAAAAACTGCGTGCCGCTGTCATTGACGGCAAGCGAGAAATGGTTTGCCACCGCTTCGTGCCAATTGAACCTGACCGTCCAGCGGAAGGCGCAGGCAAGATCGATGCGTTCCTGTTCGAAATCGCGATTGGTGCGTTGCCCGCCGGCAAGTGAAACAAGGGTCATGATGTGGCTCCGGTTTAGGTCGGATTTCATGCGCTTTGGCGCGCGTTGGCAAGATGAAATGTTGTCATGGCGGCGCGGCATGGTCGTTTCCGGCCTTTTGTTTGGCGTTCGCCTGCCATATGTCTGCGCTTCAGACATGCGGCGGGAATAAAATGACCGAAGGCGACGACAGGCTCCGGCTCGGATTTGACACGGGCGGAACATATACGGATGCGGTGCTCTACAGCCCCGCACGCGGGATTGTGGCTTCAGCCAAGGCGCTGACAACGCGGCATGATCTGTCGATCGGAATCTCCGGCGCGGCACGGGCGGTGATGGAAAGGGCAAATGCCAAGCCCTCCGAGATCGGTCTTGTTTCCATGTCAACTACACTGGCAACCAATGCCTTGGTCGAGGGCCAAGGTGGCCGGGTTGCACTGGTCGGCATCGGTTTTGAAGCGCGGGATTTGCAGCGTGACGGCTTGGCGCATGCGCTTGGCAAGGATCCGCTGATTCTTGTTTCCGGAGGGCATGATGCCCATGGCGGGGCAAAGAAACTCGATCTGGAGGCGCTGGAAAGAGAGCTTTCCCACATCGGCAGCAGCATCACGGGCATTGCCATTGCGGCGCTCTTTGCCGTGCGCAATCCGGCGCACGAAATTGCGGCTCGGGAATTGGCACGGCGGCTCACCGGTCTGCCAGTGACCGTTAGCCACGAACTTTCCTCAAAACTTGGCGGACCACGCCGGGCCTTGACCACATTGCTCAATGCCCGGCTTGTCGGCCTGATCGGGCGGCTGATAGACGCGACACAATCGTTCCTCACCCAAGCTGGCATTTCTGCCCCGCTGATGGTGGTGCGCGGCGACGGGGCGCTGGTTTCGGCTGCGTTCGCGGCGGAACGGCCCATTGAAACCATCCTGTCCGGCCCAGCTGCCAGCCTTGTCGGCGCGCGATTCTTGACAGGGCTCGACAATGCAATCGTCTCTGACATTGGTGGCACGACGACCGACATTGCACTTCTGATCGATGGTCACCCGCGCCTTGATGAGGAAGGCGCAACGGTTGGCGGTTTCTCGACGATGGTCGAAGCGGTGGCGATGCGCACGCATGGGCTTGGCGGGGATTCAGAAGTTTCGGTTGAAGAAGGCGGCCTCGAACCGAAGTTGCTCCTCGGCCCGCGTCGCATTCTGCCCTTGGCGCTGGCGGCAGCGGCACATCCTGAAATTTTGCAAACCCTTGAAAAACAGGCGAAATCCGAAACAATGGACCGGCTTGAAGGCCGTTTTGCCTTTCGCACCGGCCTTGCCGAGCGCTTTGCTGCAGGTCTGACGCATTCTGAATCTGCGCTGTATGAACGCTTGACTGGAGTGCCAAAACCTCTGTCCGGGCTAATCGGCGCGGCGTCGCAAATAACCGCGCTGAATCGGCTGATTATGCGCGGATTGGCGATGATATGCGGCTTTACGCCGACCGATGCGCAGCATGTTATGGCGCGGCAGGCGACGGGTAACGCTGAAGCCGCACGGCTTGGGGCAACCTTGTTTGCCCGCAAGCGGGACGGGCGCGGACGGGCAATTGCCGCAACACCGGAAGACATTTCCCGGATGACCATTTCAGCATTGGAACGCCGTTCAGCCGAATTGGTGCTGGAGGCGGCGTTTGCCGAAGACGGGCTAGATGGTCCGGCGCTGCTGCGCTCACCGCTTGTGCAAAGGGCGCTCGAAAACCGCTCGGGGACTGTACGCATTTCGCTCGAACTTGATCGCCCGGTCATCGGGCTTGGGGCTTCCGCGCCGCTCGTCTATCCGGCTGTCGGCAAACTGCTTTCGACCGAAGCTGTCATCCCGATTGACGCCGGTGTTGCCAATGCGGTTGGCGCGGTGGTCGGCGAGGTCCGGGTCAAGGTTGCCGCACACATCAGCCAGCCGGAAGAAGGCCGCTTCCGGGTCAGCGTCGGGGTGGAAGTCAAGGACTTCACGGACGAGGAGACGGCGCTGACATTTGCTGAAAAAACTGCCAGCGATGTCGCGCTTGCCAAAGCTGCCGAGGCCGGAGCTGTGGATGCACATGTAGACATGGGCCGAGACATCAAGACTGCCACCATCGAGGGCCAGCGCAAATTCATTGAGGGCGTGATTTCTGCCAGCGCTCACGGAAGGCCAAGACTGGGCAACTGATCCTCAATATTCATCTTGGCAATTAGGCTAGTCCACCCGGCTTTGGAATTGACTTCCGTGGCGGATAGGCCTTTTCACTTGTCGCAATTGATTCACTTGTCGCAATTGACGTGGCCGCTCGATCAATGTTGAGTGCCGGTTGGATTGTATACAATTTGGGAATGAGACCATGCGCGAACGCCTGACCGTCAACGAGTTGAAGATCGACAAAGAACTTCATGACTTCATCGTCAACGAGGCACTGCCGGGAACGGGCGTGGATGAAGCAGCGTTTTTCACCGGCTTTTCCGACCTGGTGCATGACCTTGCCCCGAAGAACCGGGCACTATTGGCCAAACGCGATGCGCTGCAGATTGAGATCGACGCTTGGTACCGGCAAAAGCGTGGCACCGGCTATTCGATGGAGGAATATCGCGCGTTCCTGACCTCCATCGGCTATCTCCTGCCCGAAGGTCCGGCCTTCAGTGTTTCGACCACCAATGTCGATCCCGAAATTGCCGTGGTTGCCGGGCCGCAGCTTGTCGTGCCTGTGATGAATGCCCGTTATGCGCTGAACGCCGCCAACGCCCGCTGGGGTTCGCTGTATGACGCGCTCTACGGAACGGATGCGATTTCTGAAGAGGGCGGCGCGGAAAAGGGCAAGGGTTACAATCCGGTGCGAGGCGCGAAAGTCATCGCTTGGGCACGCAATTTCCTCAACGGGTCCGCGCCGCTGGCGGCCGGGACTTGGGATGATGTTTTGGCTCTGTCAGTCGCAGATGGCATTTTGCATGTCACCACCACTGCCGGTGCGACAGGCTTGAAAGACCCGGCGCAATTTTCCGGTTATACCGGCGAAGCGGCCAATCCGTCCTCCGTGCTGCTGGTGAAAAACGGCATGCACGCGCAGGTGATCATCGACCGGAGCAATATCATCGGCAAGGATGATCCCGCAGGCATTTGCGACGTGGTGCTGGAATCGGCGCTGACCTCGATCATGGATTGCGAGGATTCCATCGCTGCAGTGGACGCCGAAGACAAGACGCTGGTTTATCGCAATTGGCTCGGCCTGATGAAGGGTGACCTGACAGAGGAAGTCGCAAAGGGCGACAAGGTGATCATTCGCCGGCTCAACGCCGACAAGGCTTTTACTGTGCCCGATGGTTCGTCCGCTTCGCTCAAGGGCCGTGCGCTGATGCTGATCCGCAATGTCGGGCACCTGATGACCAATCCGGCGATACTGGACAAAGACGGCAATGAAGTGCCGGAAGGCATTATGGATGCCATGGTAACCGGCCTGATTGCACTGCATGACGTCGGACCGAATGGCCGCAGGGCGAACTCGGTTGCCGGCTCGATGTATGTCGTCAAGCCGAAGATGCACGGGCCGGAGGAGGTGGCGTTTGCCGCCGAAATCTTCACCCGCGTTGAAGCCATTCTCGGCATGGCGGCGAATACGATCAAGATGGGCATCATGGACGAGGAGCGCCGCACGACGGTCAACCTCAAGGAATGTATCCGCGCCGCATCTTCGCGCGTCGTGTTTATCAACACCGGGTTCCTCGACCGAACCGGCGATGAGATGCACACATCGATGGAAGCCGGTCCGATGATCCGCAAGGGCGACATGAAAGCCGCGCCGTGGATTCAGGCCTATGAAGCATGGAATGTCGATATCGGCCTTGAGTGCGGGTTGGCCGGCCATGCGCAGATCGGCAAGGGCATGTGGGCCATGCCCGACCTGATGGCTGCGATGCTGGAGCAGAAGATTGCCCACCCGAAGGCAGGCGCAAACACCGCCTGGGTGCCCTCGCCGACAGCGGCAACGCTGCACGCTACCCACTATCACAAGGTGGATGTGCACGCAGTTCAGGAGGGGCTGAAGTCCCGCAAGCGCGCCAATCTGGATGACATTCTCAACGTGCCCGTCGCGACGCGCCCGAATTGGACTCGCGAGGACATTGGCAAGGAATTGGAGAACAATGCGCAGGGCATACTTGGCTATGTCGTGCGCTGGGTGGATCAGGGCGTCGGCTGCTCCAAAGTGCCGGACATAAACAATGTCGGCCTGATGGAAGACCGCGCAACCTTGCGCATCTCCTCGCAGCACATCGCCAACTGGCTGCATCACGGTGTGACAACAGATGCAGAGGTGCTCGACGTGATGAAACGCATGGCTGCGGTGGTGGACGGGCAAAATGCCGACGATCCGCTGTATCACCCGATGGCACCGGATTTTGTCGGATCCATCGCGTTTCAAGCGGCCTGTGATCTGGTGTTCAAGGGCCGCGAGCAGCCGAACGGCTATACGGAGCCGGTGTTGCACCGGCGTAGGCTGGAGTTGAAGGCGCGGGGGTGAGGAAGGCCGGGTAGTGCTTTATCTACAACTCCAAAATCCAAGCCCGAAATATTTCAGCCTGTTGCCCGTTCGTCGCATTTTCGCTAGACACGAGATGAAAGCTTTCCTCAACAGGAACAGTAAGCGCGAATGGCCTGACCAGCCGTCCGCTGAGTAAATCGGGGTTGATCATCGACGTGCGCCCAAGCGCAACACCCGCGCCTTTGGCGGCAAGTTCAAAGGCCACCAGCGATGTATCGCATTGAATGCCGACCTTGTCCGACACTTGTTTGACACCGGCTTTCTTCAGCCACAGCGCCCAGCCTTCCTTGTAGCCCAGAACGTGGATTAACGTGTGTCTCATAAGGTCGGGCGGCGTGCGCAAACGACTTGTTTCAAGCAAAGCCGGGCTGCAGACAGGCTGCAGCGTCTCGCGGGTGAGGCGCTCGGACTTGACACCCGGCCATCGGCCATCGCCATAGCGAATGTCGAGGTCGAATGCCTCATTTCCTGTGTCTTCATTCCAAACGCTCGAAGTCAGCCGCAGCGAAATTTCCGGATGCCTTGCAATAAAATCCGGCAGTCTTGGCGCGAGCCAATTGACGGCAAAACCCACAGCACAACGGATGGTCAATGTGTTTGTGCGGCGCGGACCGAACACCTCGCTTGCACCCGCTGAAAGGCGTTCGAATGCATCCTGCACCTTTGGCAGGAACGCTTCACCCGCTTTGGTCAAGCCAAGGCTGCGCGGGAAGCGGAAGAACAGCGGCTCGCCGAGCTTCATCTCCAACAACTTGATCTGCTTGGAGACAGCTGCTTGGCTGAGACCGAGTTCACATGCGGCCGAGGTGAAGCTGAGATGCCGGGCGGACACTTCAAAGGCACGCAGCCAGGGTAGCGGCGGGAGGTCAAGCATGATTGATCCATAACTTTTGTGAGGTCATTGCCCATACAATCATCGTTTGATGCTGGTGTCACCGGCCCGCTAAATCGGCAAAACCGGGAGGCTCTGATGTTTGCGATTTATCCATCTGCACGTCTGCGTCCTTCGCCATATTTTGACGCGACCGTGGCGGAGGGCGTGACTTCGTTCACCACTTACAACAACATGCTGATGCCGACCGGATTTGGCAAAGCGGAAGAGGAATATTGGCGGATCATCAACGGCGTTTCGATGTGGGACGTCGCGGTCGAGCGGCAGGTGCAGCTCAAAGGCCCTGATGCGGCGAAGCTGGCGCAGATTCTGTGCACACGCGACCTCACAAAGTGCGTCGAGGGACAGGGCAAATATGTGGCGATCTGCAATCATGCAGGAACGCTGATAAACGACCCGATCATCCTGAAGCGCACCGACGACTTGTTCTGGCTGTCGATTGCAGACTCGAACATCCTGTTCTGGGCGCGGGCGATTTGTGCCGAGCGACGGTTGAATGTTGAAATCACCGAACCGGACGTCTCGCCGCTCGCTGTGCAGGGGCCGAAGGCGGAGGATGTTGTTGCGTCCATATTTGGCGATTGGGTGCGGGCGCTGAAATATTTCTGGTTCAAGGAAACTGAAATCAACGGCATTCCGGTCGCTGTGGCGCGGTCCGGCTGGTCGAAGCAGGGCGGGTTTGAAATATACCTGATGGATGGCTCGCGCGGTACACAGCTCTGGAACATCGTAAAAGAGGCTGGCAAAGCATGGGACATCGGCCCCGGCAATCCTAATTCGCATGAGCGGATCGAAAGCGGGCTGGTGTCCTATGGCGGCGATACGGATGATTTCACCAATCCGTTTGAAGTGCGTATGGGCAAATATGTGGACCTTGCCGTGCCCGATGATACGGTTGGCATCAACGCATTGCGCCGGATCAGGCACGAGGGCGTCAAGCGGCACCAGCTTGGTGTCGTGCTCGACAATGAGACACCAGCAGGACCGTCGTTTATCTGGTTTGACATACTTGCGGACGGCATGAAGATCGGCGCGATGACCAACATCATCTGGTCTTACCGCATGAAAAAGAACATCGGTTTTGCGCTGATTTCGATATCCGCGAAGGCGGGGGACCGTGTGACGGTGATGCGTGATGGCAAGGCGGAGACGGCGACGCTGGCTGAGCTGCCGTTTCTTTGAGATGAGATTGGAATTCCCATGAAAGACGTGACGAAACTCGGCATCGAAAACCTGACGCTTGATGTGCATGAGGATGGTGTTCTGGTCGCGACGCTGAACCGGCCTGACAAACGCAATGCACTGAATGCGCAAACCATTGAGGAGTTGGTGACGCTGTTTTCCGCGATCCCGCAATCAGGCGTGCGCGCCGTGGTGCTGGCGGGCAAGGGCGACCATTTCTGTGCCGGGCTTGATCTGGTTGAGCACCACAAGGCAGACCGCAGTCCGGCGGAGTTCATGCACATTTGCCTTCGCTGGCACGAAGCGTTCAACAAAATGGAATATGGCGGCGTGCCTATCATCGTGGCGCTTCAGGGCGCAGTGGTCGGCGGCGGGTTGGAACTTGCGTCTGCGGCCCATATCCGTGTGGCCGATCAATCGGCGTATTTCGCGCTGCCCGAAGGCACGCGCGGGCTGTTCACCGGCGGCGGCGCGACCATCCGGGTGGCTGATCTCGTCGGCAAGGCGCGGATGATCGACATGATGCTGACGGGCCGAATCTACAAAGGTCAGGAAGCAGTGGATGTTGGCTTAGCCCAATATTTGGTAGCGGGCTCAAGCTTCGACAGGGCGCTGGAACTTGCGCGCCGCGCGGCGGCAAACCTGCCACTGACCAACTTTGCGATCTGCTCAGCCATCAGCCACATGCAGAACATGTCGGGGTTTGATGCGGCCTATGCGGAGGCTGTCGTGGCGGGCATGGTCAATACACAGCCTGCGGCGCGGGAACGGCTGGCGGCGTTTGCCGACAAGAGCGGGGCGCGGATCAAGCCGCAATAATTGTCCACTTCAGGATTGCAAGCAGGCGCAAATGGCTGTTCCATTGGCCCTGCCCCGCAAAACCGCCCCAATCTTGCGTCATACCTAGTGAAATCCTTGGAAACAGGGACGTTTGCGCCTGCAAATCCTGGCCTTGGATGGCAAAAACTACCCATAGCAGCTAGAAGAATTGAACTTTCCCGCGCGTGATTCGCGCGCGGGGTGTTTTGAAATGTGGTGACCATGACCGATTTGCCGGAAATTCCTGAACAGGCCGAATATGGCGCGGATTCGATCAAGGTGCTCAAGGGGCTTGATGCCGTGCGCAAGCGGCCGGGCATGTATATCGGCGACACGGACGATGGCTCCGGTCTGCACCACATGGTCTATGAGGTGGTGGACAACGCCATCGACGAGGCGCTGGGCGGCTGGGCTGATCTGGTGACTGTCACGCTCAATCCGGACGGGTCAGTGACCGTTACGGACAATGGCCGCGGCATTCCCACCGACATGCATGAAGAAGGCGTTTCGGCGGCTGAAGTCATCATGACGCAGTTG
>JANMEX010000266.1:0-2748 GCA_031377485.1 Phyllobacteriaceae bacterium | reverse complement strand
GGGTGGGGCACAGGCGGTGTTGAATGGGCGGAGCTGGTGGATAGGTTAAGGTCCTGAGGCGGCGCCAAAGACGGTGCAAGCGATGTCTTGCCACTCCTTCGCCTCGGGGGCCTCGCCCAGTAAGAGTGGGAGAGACGCGCCCCTCAGGAGTGTACCCCATGCAAATGGCCTCAATACAATTCCATCATTTTCGAGTATAAGCGGGCAAAGTCCTCCGAGAAGGTTGATGCCCATGCCTGAGAAGAGTGGCATTCTCTCGCCTGTTGCGCAAGAAGAGCGCTGCGTGAGCGTCGACCAGCGAATGTTCTCGCCTTCGGTTGCCAATAATTCGGCACCGATCATGGCGGCCCTGAAAAGAGTCCTTCTGACACCCGGCGTGGTCCTGGAGATAGGTTGCGGGACTGGCGAACACGCAATATGTTTTGGGGAGGCGATGCCTGACCTAACCTGGCAGCCGAGCGATTTGGATTCCGACTCCCGCTCCAGTACCGCCAACTGGATCAAGTTTGCAGGTCTGAACAACGTTCTCGCACCGCACGACATAGACGTGTGTTCTGCAGCGTGGGGTGTCGAGCAAAGGGTGCCATTTGACGCGATTGTGTCGATCAATATGGTTCATATCGCGCCGTGGGCAGCAACTCTGGGGTTGTTTGCGGGCGCTGGCTGTTTGCTTCGCAGCGGCGGGCTTCTGATTCTATATGGCCCGTTCATGCGCGATGGTGTGCACACCGCTCCCTCGAACGCCGCATTCGATGAATCGCTAAAGGCGCGTAACACATCTTGGGGCGTGCGTGACATTACTGATCTCGAACGCGTCGGCGAAGCCTCTCGCCTTCATCTCCGCGAAACGATCGAAATGCCTGCCAACAACATGCTGGTCGTCTTCTTCAATGACGGTGGCTGAGCGCCAGTGATCTCAGGCGCAAGCTTATCGCGGGGATCAGGGGGCCCCCATCCGGCAAGAGTGGCGCAAGGCATGCCTGCGGATCGTACATTCGCAACTGGGGAAAACAGCAGCGGAAATTGCAGCGGCAACGTCATCTGGGCCACCGACTTCCGCGAGGAGACGAAACCCACCACGCAAGGCGGCGGGGAGGGCGGTGGCGGAGGCAAGTTCAGGGCCACCGTCGGGGAACTGCATCGGCATCGGCTTCCAGCGCGGCACGCACAGACGCTGGGAACTTGTCGCGAACGACGGCACCGGCGCACCGACGCTGACGGACATGGGGGCGAGTTTCGGCATCGCAACGGCTGGGGTGCTGACCCTGTTCATTGCGGCGGCGCCCAACGGGAGTTCGGTCTGGGTGCGGGTGGTTGACGAGGTGTCCGGCGAGGTGTTCGAGCAGGAGATTACCGCCGATCTGCCCGCCAACACACAGTTCCTGTCGCCGAGGCTATTCATGAACAATGGGGCCACGGCAACGGGGGCGCTTACGACTGCTCGGGTGTCTACGTGGAGACGCATTATTGATTATTTTTTACGCTTGGATGGAGGCGGCGGCCGGGTTTCGGTTCAGGAAAATTGACACAAGTATCTGGACGGCCACCATGGCGACCAGACTGCCGAACAGGAAGGGAGCAGTTTGAACCAAAGCTGGCGATGTTGCGCGACAATGGCCTGGCACTCGAGGTCCAGCGGCAAGACGATTTCACCCCGGCCAGGCAAAGATTTTCGCGGCCTGCACAAATGCGGCGACCGCGGGAGAATGCGGTCGCCCGGGCACGGTGATCAGGACGATGCTGCGCTGCACCACCGGATCGACCAGTGGGCGCTGCAACAGGCCAGGCAGCGTCACCGAATATTCCGGCATGAAGGCAAAGCCGATCCGGGCCAGCACCATCGCCTGCACCCAGTCTTCGCGGTCCGAGCGGAACCGGGCGTACAGGGCGACGTTCTTTTCCGCGCAGATTGCCATAACCCTTTCACGCAATTCACAAGCCAACCGGTCAACATAGGGCTCGTCGGAGAGATCGGTCAGCTTGATCGCGTTCAGATGGCCCAGCCGATGTTCGGGCGGAAAGATCACGATGTAGCGTTCCGTATAAAGAGGCTGGGCGTGGAACGCCTCGCCCAGCCCATCAAGCGGGTTCAGCACGGCCACATCCAGCGCCCCGTCCTCCAGTTGCGCCTTCAGCTCGGCGACCGAGGCCTCGGTGACACTCAACTCGATCCCGGCGCAATTGTTTTCGAACTGGCCCAGAAACCGCGCCAGCCGTACATGCCCGACGGTGGACATCACCCCCAGCCGGATCGTCACCTTGTGCAGCAGGCGCATGTTCTGTGCCAACAACTGCGTCGCCTCGGTTTCATCGACGATGTGCTGCAGATGCGGCAGCATCGAGCGGCCAAAGTCGCTTAGAAATATCCGCTTGCCCTCTCGGTGAAACACCGGTGCCCCCAACGCCAGTTCCAGCGTCTTGATGCCCTTGGTCAGCGCCGGTTGCGAGATGTTGCACTGGGCCGCCGCTTTGGTGAAGTTCAGCGTCTGTGCTGCGGCCAGAACATACCGGATTTGCGACATTTCCATGCTAACCGCCCCGTCTTCAAAACCTTACCACAAGGTGCTGCACTGCCACTATACACAACTCTATCAAAGCCTGTGGTTATGGATTGATAATCAATCCTCATTTTTCTTTCACGCCAACTGGGCGCTTCATGGGCGTATAAGTTTAAACAGGGAGCCGAAAAATGACAATCTATATGGTGGAACGTGATCTTAAGGGACTCAGCATGGAAGATCTGGGTGG
>JANMEX010000262.1:0-10123 GCA_031377485.1 Phyllobacteriaceae bacterium | reverse complement strand
AATATGTCAACGGTCCGACCGATTCCTACTGGGGCGACCTGCGCAAGAAGAACGGGCGCGCCGAGCCGTTCGACGTCAATCTCTGGTGCCTCGGCACCGAGATGGATGGACCATGGCAGGTCGGCCACAAGACGGCGGATGAATATGGGCGGCTGGCCAATGAGGTGGCCAAGACTTTGCGGGCCTTCGACAAGAAGCTTGAACTGATCGTCTGCGGTTCTTCCAACTCGGACATGAAAACCTATCCCGAATGGGAGCGCATCGTTCTTGAGCACACATACGAATCCGTCGATCACATTTCTCTGCACATGTATTTTGCCAACCGCGCGAAGAACACGGCCAACTATCTGGCGCTGAACGAGAAACTTGACGCTTACATTGCCACCATCGGCTCTACGAACAATCTGGTAAAGGCCAACAAGCGCTCACAGCACAAGTACAACATCTCGTTTGACGAGTGGAATGTCTGGTACCATTCCAACCAACAGGACCGCGCGATTCTCGACGGCAATGAAGGCTGGCCGCATGCGCCGCGCTTGCTTGAAGACATCTATAATTTCGAGGATGTCTTACAGGTCGGCTGTATCCTGAACACGTTCATCCGTCGTTCGGATGTGGTGAAGATCGCCTGCATCGCGCAGCTGGTCAATGTCATCGCGCCGATCATGACTGATCCGAAGGGCGCGGCTTGGCGGCAAACGATTTACTATCCCTATTATTTCGCCTCGATCTTCGGGCGTGGCACGGCGCTGAACCTTGCCGTCAAATCGCCGGGCTATGATGCCGATGTGGCCGACAATGTGCCTTATGTTGACGTGTCCGGCGTGCACAATGAGGAAGAGGGCACCATCAGCTTCTTCGCCGTCAACCGGCACGGCTCGCAGAGCATCGACGTTGAACTGTCATTGCAAGGTTTTGGCAGCGCGACTGTCATTGACCATCAGGTTATGACACATGGCAGTCTTGAGGCGGTGAACACTTCGGGCGACCAGGCCAATGTTGCCCCGCGCAAAGGAACGGGCGCAAAGGTCGAGGACGGCATGGTCAAGGTGGCGTTGCCGCCCTATTCTTACCAAATGATCCGAGTGAAAGTCTGATAGGCTGCTGAAAATCCACTTTGATGGCCAACTGGGGCGATCTTCTGCGCTTCCGGTGCTCACGTACTCTTTGCCCCGCCCTAAAGCGGCAAGCCGCTGGCGGGGACCCCGAAAGTACGCTCCGCTCCGGTTCTCGAAGATCACTCCATTTGACTCATCAAACTGAATTTTGAGTCAGCCTCTGGCTTTCGTGGCGACGAACAAAAACAAACAGTCAGGAGCACTTCATGCAATACCGCCGTTTGGGTAAATCAGGCCTGCAAGTCAGCGAGTTTTCGCTGGGTTCCTGGGTGACGTTCAGCAAGCAGGTGCATGAGAGCGATGCGCTGAAGCTGATGACGACGGCCTATGAGGCCGGGATCAATTTCTTTGACAATGCCGAAGGCTACGAGGCAGGCGAATCCGAGTTTTTGATGGGCAAGGCGCTGAAGAAGCTCAACTGGACGCGTGACAGTTATGCCGTGTCCAGCAAGGTGTTCTGGGGCGGCTCCAAACCGACCCAGCGCGGCCTGTCGCGCAAGCATGTGACGGACGCCTGCCATGCGGCGCTGAAGCGGCTGCAGGTGGACTATCTCGATCTCTATTTCTGCCACCGCCCGGATATTGACACACCGATTGAAGAGACCGTGCGGGCGATGCATGATCTCGTCGCTCAGGGCAAGGTGCTCTATTGGGGCACATCCGAATGGTCCGGCCAACAGATCACAGAGGCTTATGCGGTGGCCCGCGAATTGCGCATCACGCCACCGACGATGGAACAACCGCAATACAACATGTTCGAGCGCGACAAGGTCGAGCGTGATTATTTGCCGGTTTATGACCTTGTCGGCACCGGCACGACAATCTGGTCGCCGCTGGCTTCGGGCGTTCTGACCGGCAAATACAACAAGGGCATTCCCGATGACAGCCGCCTCAACCTTCCTGGCTATGAATGGCTGAAGGCAGAGTGGGAAAGCCCGGCGGGCAAGGCCAAGCTAGCAAAGGTTGAAAAACTTGCTGCACTTGCCGAGAAGACTGGAATGCCGATCCATCACATGGCGCTGCTCTGGTGTCTGTCGAACCCGCATGTCTCGACTGTCATTCTTGGTGCCTCGAAAGAAAGCCAGTTGAAGGACAATCTGGCGGCACTCGAAAGCCGGCATCTGATGACCGATGCACTGAAAGACAAAATCGAGAAGATACTGGCCAACACGCCGGAGGCGCCGCGCCGGTTTTGATGACATATCAGGGCGGCGACCGCGTTTGCTTACGGTCGCCTATGCCTTGAGAATGCTTGCCAGTGACTCGCCACCCGGTTGGCTGCGCTGGGACAGATCAAGTCCCGACAACAGATCAACAAGGTGGCTGCGCATCAGATCGGCGGCGTTTTTGGCGTCGCCGCGCTCGATGGCGTCCACCAGCGCGTGGTGTGCGTGACTTTCGCAGGTGGTGTCGCGGCGACGCCAATAGAGCGAAATGATCAGCGAGGAGCGCAACACCAGATCCTTGACGAAATCTGTCAGGATGGAATGGTCGGCAAGTTCCGCGATGGCGACGTGGAAACGGGCGGACAGCATGATGGCGTCGCTGTCGCGGCCGGCATGGGTGGCTTCATGTTCGCGTTCCAGATGCTGGCGCAGCAGTGCGATCTGTGCGGGCTTGACATTGTCGCAGGCGAGCGCGGCAACGTGCGGCTCCACCAGTGCGCGGGCTTCGAAGATTTCACGGGCTTCGCGTTTGGTCGGCTGCGCAACAAAGGCACCGCGATTGGGTTCCAGATTGACCAGCCTGTCATGGCCGAGCGCCTGCAGCGCGGCGCGGACGATGGTGCGGCTGACATTGTAGACCGAGGCGATTTCATCTTCTGGCAGTTTGGAGCCGGGCGCGATCTTATGGCCGACAATGGCATCACGCAGGCCGGTATAGACCGGAGTCCAGCTGGCAACAGGACGGTCTTCATCGATCATGCTTATGCGGGCGATTTCATTCATCTTCTTTGTCACACAAGTGGCTGTTCTGCGCTCAAAGGTCAGCCTTCAAACCGGCAGGGTCTCCATTAGAGATAGGGTCGCGCCATGATTCGCGTCAATGGCCGCCGGTGGCCTACTTCGGCTTATCCTGCGACAGGTTGTTGTTCTCCTATGGCGAATAGGGAGCAAACTGGCCTTTGTAAAGCTTGGTGCGCGGGCGGGCGTATCCGCCGGCGGTACTGGTTTTCAAGCCAAGGCCGACCAACCCTTCGGCCAACTTGACCGCGCAGCTGACGCCGTCCAGCACCGGAACGCCATGTTCCAACGCCAGCTGATGGGCAAGATCGGCCATGCCCGCGCAGCCGAGCACGATGGCTTCGGCGCCGTCTTCTTCAATTGCGCGGTGAATTTCAGCGGAGATCTTGCTGCGGGCGTTTGAGCCACGAATTTCAAGATCCAGAACCGGCACCTCTGATGCGCGCACGCGGGTGCAGCGCGTGGCAAGGCCGTAGCGCACCAGATTGTGCTCTATGGCGGGGATGGACCGGGCGAGTGTGGTGACCACGCCGAACTTGCCTGAGATCAGCGAAGCAAAATGGAAGCCCGCCTCGCCGATGCCGATCACCGGAGCGGACGTTGCGCAGCGGGCGGCATCAAGGCCCGTGTCGTCAAAGCAGGCGATGATGACGGCATCTGCATCCGGATGCTTGCGGATTTCGCCGATCATGCCCGGTATGGCAAACACTTCATCGTAATAGCCCTCGATGCTTGGCGGACCAAACTCAGGATTGGTGGCAATGATGTGCGTGCCGGTCGCTGCAGCCTTGCGCGCGGCTTCGCCGATTTTTTTCGGTCATAGACAATGTTGTGTTGGGGTTGACGACGAGTATCTTCATGCCTGCACCTAAAGCTCGCCGCCAAGATAGAGGGTCTTGATCCTGTCATCATTGAGAAGCTCGGCGGAGTTGCCGCTGAGCGCCACAGAGCCGGTGGAGAGCGCATAGGCACGCTGCGAAATGCGCAGCGCCATGCGCGAGTTCTGCTCGACCAAAAGGACGGAGACTTTTTCATCGCGGTTGATGGCAACGATGGAGCGGGCAATATCCTGCACAAGCTTGGGCGCTACGCCGAGCGAGGGCTCATCCAGGAGCAACAATTTCGGCTTGGACATCAGTGCACGGCCGATCACCAGCATCTGCTGCTCGCCGCCGGACATGGTGCCTGCCTGCTGGTTGAAGCGCTCCTTGAGGCGGGGAAAGCGGGACAACACCATTTCAAGCGTTGCGGCAATTTCAGCCTTGTCGGTGCGGGTGAAGGCGCCCATCGCCAGATTGTCGGCAACCGTCATGAAGGGAAAGACACGGCGGCCTTCGGGCACCATGGCGATGCCCATCCTGACGATCTCGTCCGGCGCTGTGCCGTCGAGGCGCTTGCCCTGATAATGGATTTCGCCCGTCTTGATTTTGCGCAAGCCGGTGATGGCGCGCAGGATCGAGGATTTGCCCGCACCATTGGCACCGATCAGCGCCACAGTCTCGCCCTCGTTGACCGTCAGCGACACGCCCTTCAGCGCATAGACATGGTCGTAGTACATTTCGACATTGGAGAAGTTGAGGATTTCTTGTGCGTTCATAGCCCGATCGCCTCATCTTCGCTGCCGAGATACGCTTCGATCACGCGCTCGTTCGCCTGGATTTCCGCCGGTGTGCCTTCGGCAATCTTCTCGCCGAAATTGATCACAACGATACGGTCGGAGATTTTCATCACGGCGGGCATGTCATGCTCGACCAACAACACCGTCAGTCCGCGGTCGCGCAGGCGGCGCACCATCGCGACGGCCTTGTTGGTTTCATCATGGTTCATGCCGGCGAACGGCTCGTCGAGCAGCAGAACCGACGGATTGGTCGCCAGCCCGATAGCGATGCCGAGCGCGCGCAAATGTCCATGCGGCAGGTTTTTGGCGATCTCGTTGCCGATCTCTGCGAGGTTCAGAAATGACAGGATTTCATCGGCGGACTGGCCGAACGCCGCCTCGTCCTGCCGGGCCAGTTTCGTGCCGAGAAAAAAGCCAAGCAGCGAGGCTTTCGAGCGCAGGTGATGAGCGACGATGATATTGTCGCGCACGCTCATGTTCTTGAATATTGTGGTTTCCTGAAACGTGCGCACCACGCCCTTGCGGGCGGCAATGTGCGGCGCGAGGCCCGAGATTTTGCCGCCTTTGTAGACGACTTCGCCGGAAGTCGGATTGAGGAACGAGGCGATAAGCTTGAACAGCGTCGATTTTCCCGCGCCGTTTGGTCCGATCACCGAGAGGATTTCCTTTTCCCTGACGGCAAACGAAACATTGTTGACTGCGGTCAACCCGCCGAAGCGTTTGGTGAGGCCTTTGACTTCGAGGATTGTTTCCATCGTTCAGCCCTTCCTGCGGCCTTCGCCGAGGCTGAGCAGCCCGTTCGGCAGCACCAGCATCAAAATGATCATCAGCGTCGAATAGATCAGGAGCTGGAAGCGTCCGGTTTCAAACAGGAGGTTCCAGCCGAAATAAAGGGTGAGCGTGCCGAGCATCGGGCCGAACACATAGCCAAGCCCGCCAACGAAACAGTTCAGCATGAAGTTGACCGAATCTGTCGTCGTGAAGCTTGACGGATAGACAGACTGCGTGACCGCCGCAAAAACCGATCCGCTGACACCGCCGAGGAAGGACGAGATGGCAAAGGCGATGAGGCGCAGGTTTGCAATGTTGACGCCGATGGACGAGGCCAGTTCCTCGTTTTGCTGCAGCGACATGCAGATGTGGCCGATGCGCGAATGGACCAGCCGGTACATGCCGGCAAAGCACAGCACCATCAGAAAAGCGGCCAGATAGTAAAAAGCGATGCGCGGGTTTTCCATCGTGTTGAAGTCCGGCACGATGGTCAGGCCGAAGATGGAAATGCCGCCGGGCAGCGGAATGTTGGTGATGCCTTTGGCACCGCTGGTGACGGGCAGCGCAAGGGCCAGAAGGCGGACGACCTCGGTCAGAACAAGGCTGACCATGGCGAAGTAAACGCCGCGCAGGCGCAGGATCGGCAGGCCGATCAACAGGCTGGCAACAGCGGCAAAAATGCCCGCTGCCGGTATCGTCCACCAGAAGGAGATGCCGTAAGTCATGGTCAGGACGGAGGAGACATAGGCTCCCATCAGCGCAAACGCGCCCTGACCCATGTTGATGCGTCCGATATAGAACGTCAGCCAAACACCAGCACTGGCGATGGATAGCAGCGCGACTGAAGTCAGCGTGTAGTAAAGGTCTTTGCGCCCGGTGATGCCGATCATCATCGGGACGACGACAAAGACAGCAGCAAGGAAGACTGCGACACCGATGATTTTCGTGGACTTGTTCATTTGTCTCAACCCCACGGCTTGCCCATCAGGCCATTGGGCCTGATTGCCAGAAATACCATCAGCGCGGCGAAGATCACCAGATAGGTGACATCGCCATATTCACGCAGCACGGTCAGGCCGACGGATTCCATCATGCCAAGGATGAAGCCGCCGGCAATCGCTCCACCCACGACGCCCGCGCCGCCGATCATGATCATCATGAAGGCCTTGATCGAGATCGGGCCGCCAATGCCGGAATTGACGCCGGTGATTGAAACCAGCAGCCCTCCGACAACGCCAGCCAGCATCGCACCCAGTGCAAAACCGATCATGGTGTAACGATCAACTTGCACGCCCATCAACTGGGCGGCAACGCGGTCCTGCGCCAAGGCCCGCATGGCGCGGCCGGTCTTGGTGTATTTCATGAACAGAATGAAGGCGGCGATCATGAAGGCGGCAATGACGGCTACCAGTATGCGGTCATAGGGCAGGATGATGCCGAAATCATTGAAAACGCCTTTGACGATCTTGGGCACGCCGCGCTGCTTTTCACCGAAGATCAAGAGGATGACCGCATCGAAAAAGAAGGCGGTGGCTGCGGCAAGCAGCATGGTGCTTTCCTCGCGGTGACTTCGCTTGATGACGGTGCGAAACAGGTAGCGCTCCATCAAGGCGCCAATGATGGCGAGCGTCACACCGGAAGCGAGAACCGCAATGGGAAATGGCAGGCCAAGCTGGCCGTAAACTGCATAAGTGACAAAACCGCCCAGCACATACATCTGGCCATGGGCGAAATTAAGCACATTCATCAGACCGAAAATCAGCGTCAGCCCGAGCGCGATCAGCGCATACTGGGCACCCAGATACAGTCCGTTTGCAATGACTTGTTCCATCAACCGACCTTTGTTCGCTGGGACACAATGATGGGTCCGGCAGTCTGCCGGGCCCATCTTGATCAGGTCAGTTCAAATTAGTCGACGTTGCCGACGAACAGGGTCTGGAATGCGCCATCCTTGTATTCATTGACCACCATCGGAACAGCCACCTGCCGCTTCTGGCCGAACGAGGTCATGCCGACATAAGACAGTTTGGCATCGCCCTTGAGATACGGGTTCGGCGCGGAGAATGTGTCCATGGTCTTCTTGAATTCGTCGATGTTGTCAATTGCAGCCGGATTGGCTTTCATCGTCTCGAGAATGTAGTCGAGCGCGTAGACCTTGGTATTCGACTCGTCATTATATTCGCCGAACATTTCGGTGTATTTTGTGACGAATGCCTTCATCTTGTCGGAGGCAATTTCAGGTGTGGATGCGCCACCGACCGAGATGAAGCCGTTGGCCAGTTCGCCCGCGCCTTCTTCAATCACCTTTGCGTCCTGCGCCGTTTCGGTCGAGATCAGGCCTTCGTAGCCGAGCTCGCGGGCCGAGCGGATGAGCAGCGGCGCATTGGCAGGGGCCACGCCTGAAAGAACCAGAAGGTCGGGCTTCAAGGCGACAATCGGGGTCAATACGGGGGTGAAATCGCGGGTGTCGTTCTGGTAGGTGTCCTTGTCGGCCACCACTTCGAGACCAAGCGCCTTGGCAGCGGCGACACCGCCGTCACGCTGCGACAAAGGATCTGATTCGTTGGCAGCAACGAAGGCGACTTTTTTCACGCCCTTGTTGTCCATCAGATATTTATAGATCGCCGGACCTGACTGGTAGTTGGCGATCATGCCCAGCACGGCATTGGACGCCGGGGCTGTGTAAAGCTCTTTCGGGAAGGCATACGGGAAGTACATGATGTTGTTCTTCTCGGCGACCGGGCGGACAGCGGCAGCGCCATCATCGACGTTCGGGCCGACAACATAATGGATGCCTTCCTGCGCCATCTTTTCCATGCCTTCGACGGCACGCTTCGGGTCTTTCTGGTCGTCGAATGTGACAACCTTGATGTCATAGGTCTTGTCGCCGATCTTCACGCCGCCAGCTTCATTGTACATGGCTTCGAGTGTCTGCATCGAGCGGACGTTGGAGGTGCCCCAGGCTGCGGCCGGGCCGGATGTTACACCGACAAAACCGATTTTCAGGACATCATTGGCGGCGGAGGCGGTGAATGTGCCTGCGGCGAGAATTGCGACAAGCGAGACAGTGCCGAGCACTGCGGATTTCATGGCATTGCGACGGTTGATCATGTTCTTGTTTCCCTCTGGAAGGACGCGCTGGATGCACCTTAATGCGCAGGCGGTCCTGATGAGTGAATGCAAAAATTTACGTTTCGTCAACAATCAATTTTGAAATTGTATACAAAACAGCTTTTACGCTGAAGGCAAAAACTGGAAATCGAGAGAATAACTGCCGAAAATATCAGGTTGGATCGGGAAATGATGATTTCCCCGATCCGCAAGTGCCAAATTCTTCGCCAAAAGGCATCTTCACGCCAAAATCGGCGTCAGAATTTTTTTACACGATTGTCGCTTCCGTGGCCGCCCTCAGTTCCGCTTCGCTTACGCCGTCGGCACATTCGACGATCTTGAGGCCTCCGGGAACCACATCCAGAACACCGAGATTTGTGATGATGCGGTTGACCACGGCCTTGCCGGTCAGCGGCAGGGTGCAGGCTTTTAGAACCTTGCTCTCGCCATGCTTGGAGGTGTGATCCATGACGACAACCACGCGGCCAACGCCTGCGACCAGATCCATCGCGCCGCCCATGCCTTTGACCAGCTTGCCGGGGATCATCCAGTTGGCCAGATCGCCGTTTTCCGCCACTTCCATTGCGCCCAAAATCGCCATCGCAATCTTGCCGCCGCGGATCATGGCGAAGGACTGGGCCGAATCAAAGAACGCTGTCTGTGGCAGTTCGGTGATGGTCTGCTTGCCAGCGTTGATCAGGTCGGCGTCTTCCTCGCCTTCAAAGGGAAACGGGCCCATGCCAAGCATGCCGTTTTCCGATTGCAGCGTCACCTCGATGCCGTGCGGGATGTAGTTTGCCACCAGCGTCGGGATGCCGATGCCGAGGTTGACGTACCAGCCGTCCTGCAGTTCCTTTGCCGCGCGTTCGGCCATCTGGTTGCGGTCCCAAGCCATTATGCGGCCTCCTTCTTGCGGACGGTCCGCTGTTCGATGCGTTTTTCGTGTGCGCCTTGAATGAGACGGTGCACATAGATGCCCGGCACATGGATCGCGTCCGGATCAAGCGAGCCGACCGGCACGATCTCCTCAACTTCAGCCACGCAGATTTTGCCACAGGTGGCGGCAGGCGGGTTGAAATTGCGGGCAGTCTTGCGGAACACAAGATTGCCGGTGGCGTCGGCTTTCCACGCTTTGACAATCGACAGATCAGCGAAAATGCCGTGCTCGAGTATGTAGGTCTTGCCGTTGAAGTCCTTGTGTTCCTTGCCGTCGGCAATCACAGTGCCAACGCCAGTCTTGGTGTAAAAGCCCGGAATGCCGGCGCCGCCTGCGCGCATGCGCTCGGCCAAGGTTCCTTGCGGGTTGAATTCCAGCTCCAGTTCGCCGGACAAATATTGCCGCATGAATTCTGCATTTTCGCCGACATAGGACGAGAGCATTTTCTTAACCTGGCGGTTTTCCAGAAGAACGCCGAGACCAAAGCCGTCAACACCGGCATTGTTTGAAGCAATCGTCAGGTTTTTTGCGCCATTGTCGCGAATTGCCGCGATCAACAGTTCGGGAATGCCGCAAAGGCCAAAGCCGCCAGCGGCGATGAACA
>JANMEX010000249.1:0-4317 GCA_031377485.1 Phyllobacteriaceae bacterium | reverse complement strand
GTGATTTGGTTTTCCCTGATGGCACGGTATCCATTGACGGGACTTTCGGCCTTCACCTTCTTATCGCCGGTATTTGGCGTTCTGTTTAGCGGGCTGCTGCTCGGCGATCCGCTGACGGCGGGCTTGATTGGCGGCTTGGTTCTGATTGTCGCGGGTCTGATCATGGTCAACGGCAATTTTAAGCGGAGCAATACATGAACCGGAAGCTGGTGCTGTTTGATTGTGACGGGACGATTTTGGATAGTGTCGGCATTATTCATGATTCAATGGTTCGCACATTTTCTGAGGCCGGTTATTCAGCTCCCGCACAATCGGCGACGCGGTCGATTATTGGTCTAACGCTTGATCTTGCGATAGCCAGACTGCTTGGGCGGGCGGTTGACAACGAAGTCCAGACCATGACGGCGCGGTACAAGCAACATTTTCACAGGCTTTATGCGCGGCCAGATTTTGAACAATCTCTATTTCCGGGCATGGCAGATTTGTTGAATGGCCTCGCATCCCGCGACGATTTGGTTCTCGGTATTGTCACGGGCAAATCTCGTCGTGGAATGGAAATGTTCTTCGACAAGCACGGCTTTCGCGATCATTTCCGCACCGTTCGCACTGCTGATGATTGCCCGTCCAAACCGCATCCTGCAATGGTTCTGGAGTGTTGCGTCGAGATGGGTTTTGAGCCGGCCAACAGTGTGGTCATTGGCGATTCTGTTTTTGACATGGAGATGGCCAAGAGTGCAGGGGCCGGTGCAATCGGGGTTGCGTGGGGTTACAATGAAGTGCCGATGTTGCGATCGGCGGGGGCGGATGAGATTGCCGCCACAGCTGATGAGTTGATGCAAATGCTGGAGCGGAATGATGCGTGACATTTTGGGCGATTTGGAAGCTGCCGAGCGCTTGATGGACCCAAACCCGATGCGCCGGGCACAAAAGGCGATGCTGACGCCGATGCCGAAGCGCTTTTACAAAGAAGCAAATGTTGCCGAGCGGGACGGCCAGTTTGTTGTTGTGCTTGACGGGAAACCTGTAAAGACACCGGCGCGTATGGACCTCGCGTTTTCCACTAAAGCTGCTGCTGCACTTGTAGCAAGTGAATTTGCAGCGCAGGAAAAGGAAATCAATCCGGCAACCATGCCCTACACACGCCTTGCCAATACGGCGATTGACGGAGTTGCGAAGGAAGTTGATGCGGTACTTGCAGATATCCAGAGGTTTGGTGCCAATGACATGCTTTGCTATCGCTCAGAGGCACCGGAAGGCTTGGTCAAGCGGCAGACTTTGGTCTGGGATCGGTATTTAACGTGGGTTCGCAGCAGGCACGGCGTGCGCCTGCATCTCGCCCAAGGCGTAATGCATGTTGAACAGCCAGTTGAAGCCGTTGCCGCTTTTGGCGAGGCACTTCAAGCCTATCGCGTGCCTCTTCCGTTGGCCTGTTTGCATGCGATGACGACGATAACCGGTTCAGCCATTCTAGCGTTGGCAGTTGCCGATGGCGAAGTTGCCTTAGAGGAGGCGTGGGCGGCTGCGCACCTTGATGAAGATTGGATGATCGAATTTTGGGGCGAGGACCGCGAGGCGTCCGAGCGCCGTGCGAGCCGCTGGATCGACATGGAAGCTGCCTCTCAGATGTTGAAAGCGGCATTGGCCCCATAAACCTGTGATAATAAATCGCGATGGTTGGCCGAGTTTATGATCAATCGGCGTTGAGGCCTCGGTCCATGTAGATTTTTGTTTCGTCCATGATGTTTTTCCCTGACGGCGTGTATCTGGCATGCCGAGAAAGAACATCGTATCCGGCGTCAAAATTATTCCGGTAAAGCTCCAACAGACGTACGGCTTCCCGCTGCTCTTCCACTGTCACAATTTGTCCTGATGCCGCCAGCCGGCTGATTGCATAATGCATGCGTGCTGTCACAAATGTTGCGTGATAAATGCCGTCGAGTGGTCTTGGGTCATCACGAAGCGGAGACGCGTGCCGTTCATCATCAGTATTATAAACAAAGAATTCGTCTGGAGAGAGCGCAAACAGTGTATTATGGCCGGATTCGTGTGCAATCATTTCAAACACTTGGAGGTCCGTTTTCTTTACGGCGGTGTTGAGCACTATTGCACCCCAATATTCCAGGCTTGATGCTCCATCGAATGTATAGCTATCTGCGCCGACATTGCCACGAGCAAATATAATCTCGCTGATTGTTTCTGCGACCTCTGCATATAGTTCCGGTACTGTAGACTGCATCCGCAGAAGGGCTTGTCTTACCTGTTCAGCACGGACTTTAACGTCGTCGGCAGTTGGCTCGCAAAGGAAAGATTTGCCAAAATAGCCGTCAGCAAAATGTCGCGAAACGAGCTCGTGCCGCACATCACCAAGGCTGGAGGCAGTCATTGTAAACATTGCCAAGGCCGGCTGTTCTGACTTGGTCAAATCTATCAGGTCATTCGACAAAGCTTCTGCATCGGCAAAACGGTCGTCTTCCAGCGCGGCAACGATCTCGAAATAGGTGGCACAGGTGCTCGGATTTATACGCATCTCTTCCGAAATAATTCGGCATGCAGTGTTCAAATTATCCGAAATGGCCGGATATTTTGTATCTATCTCGTCGGATAGATAAGCCAAACTGTCATGAATTCGCTGTGCCACGCGCAGGCGGCCCAATGTTCCAGATAGTCGCGAAGGCAGGAACATTGGAGAAATCGCTTTGGTTCAAATAATCGTCTTTATCTTGGGAAAGAGGCGAAGACGCCTCTCACGGAAAAACATCAAATTACAGGTTTGACAACGCCGGTTTTTGTCGCGCCTATTTTCACAGCGCCTTCTTTGACTGCACCAGCTTTCACAGCGCCGCCTGCTGCACTGTTTGCATTTGTACCCTGGCGCCAGCCAAATAGTTTCGACTTGTCGAGCTTCATGATGTTACCTTTTATTTGTCTGCTTTCGAGATAGCAGAATTGGATTGACGTGGGAACCCGGAGATTTGAGTGATCAATTTTTTAACAACCCGCGATCATGCCTATACGCTGGAAAATCCTCGAGCGGCAATTGGTTCCGCAATCCGTATCCGAACGTATGAATGGCTTTTCGGTCAGAATAAGCTGCCCGGCGGAACTTGGGTATTTAGTGATCATGATCGGCTCGGTGGCCATGAACTCACATGGGCAGCCGTTGCGGCTACTGCGCTTGAGGCGGCAGGTGTGCGACTTCTTAACCGACCGGCGAACGTGCTGAACCGGTATGAATTGCTTTTGAAGCTGAAAATGGAAGGGATCAATTGTATCGGCGCGTGGCGTGCGAACGAAATGCCCCATCCGGACAGCTTTCCTGTTTTACTTAAATCTGATCACGATCACTTGCAGTCGCATGTGGCGCTCATCGCCGATCAATCTTCGCTTGAAACCAAACTGGCAGAGCTTCGTCGTTCCGGCATTCCGCTTCGGCACTTGCTCGTTATTTCCTACGCCAACGAGCCTATTCGCATCGGTACTTGGCGAAAACACTCTGTCTTTCGCGTTGGGGATCACTTTTTGTCCTATTCTCCAGTTATCGAAGACAATTGGGCAGTCAAATATGGAAAAGTCGGCCATTCGACTGACGAAGAATTGACCGCAGCGGTACGGGAAATGGACGACAATCCCTACGCGTCAATGATGAAGCCGGTTTTTGATGCGGCGGGCATTGATTATGGCCGGGTTGATTTCGGTTTTGCCAACGGTCGGCCGGTTGTTTACGAGATAAATACAAATCCATATGTTCCCAAGCCTATGCTGGAGCATCGCCGACAGGATTATGCGGATGCCAATAACCGTGTTCTGGATCGTATTCACACGGCCATTCTTGAACTCGATACCGAAGGGGCATCCGTGAATATCGCTTGGCCAGGCAAGGCGCGTTCGCTTGGCTTTTGGCACCGGGAATTTCTTCCATTTCGCCCATAAAGCAAAAAACCCCGGTGTCGCCACCGGGGTTTTTGTTTTCAATTCAGTGGATTACACCGAATAGTACATGTCGAACTCGACCGGATGCGGGGTCATTTCGAAACGCATCACTTCGGCCATCTTCAACTCGATGAAGCTATCGATCATGTCGTTGTCGAACACGCCGCCTACAGTGAGGAACGCACGGTCTTTGTCGAGGCTCGAGAGAGCTTCGCGCAGCGAGCCGCTGACGGTCGGGATCTTCTTGAGTTCCTTCGGCGGCAGGTCGTAGAGGTCTTTGTCCATCGGCTGACCCGGGTGGATCTTGTTCTTGATGCCATCAAGGCCGGCCATCAAAAGGGCAGCGAATGCGAGGTACGGGTTTGCACCTGGATCCGGGAAACGGAC
>JANMEX010000230.1:0-16333 GCA_031377485.1 Phyllobacteriaceae bacterium | reverse complement strand
GTCGGCCTGGTGCGGGTGAGAGGACTCGAACCTCCACGCCTTGCGGCGCTGGAACCTAAATCCAGTGCGTCTACCAATTCCGCCACACCCGCTTCGGCTGGCCGAAGCTCCGAAATCGGGCGTTCCTATATCACCGGTTCCGGAACGATCAAAGGGAAAATGCCGCGATTTTCCAGCTGTTGACCCAATAGCGACCGAAAGTTCGGTTATTTTGTCGAATGCCTTAATACAGAGGCTCTTCGTAGAGGCTTTTGCCATCCAGGCGCAGGCCGCGAACCTGGGCAACGCCTTTGGTGTTAACGGCCAGGACGACATCCACGCGTTTTTCACCGACACCGTCTTCGATGGTGCGACCTTCCCCTTCCGGTACATAAAACCGCTCGATCCCGTAGGTCAGCGGCACGGTTTCGGTGCCGATATAAAAACCGTCCGGAGTGTTTCCGATCAGGACAATTTCCTCCGGTTTTAAGTCGGGAATCGACTGCCACGAGGCGCGGGAGAAAACGAACCGACCATTGTCACCCGAGACGAGCGCCACTTGAACCGTATGAGATCCATCTGAAGGCGGGGGCGTGCCTTGAATGGCCGCGTGGTCGATACGCGAAATCGAGTAGCCAAGTGTTACGTAATCGCCGCGCATGAGGTCACGCGGATCGACCGGTTCGGTTTGGAGGACCACTTCACGCCCATTTCTCAAGATCGAGGCGCGGCTTTCGATCATGTAGAAAAGCACCCCGGTTTGGATAAGTGCGACGATGGCCGCCAAAATATATTTTATCGATTTGCCGTTCATGATGCGGCTCCTGCTCTGGCTTGCGCCTTGATTCGCTTTTCAATGCGCACCATCAGCCAAGCGATGACCATGACAATGATGCCGGATAAAAGGAAAAAGGCCGAGGTTCCGAGCAGGCTTCCGATGGTTTCGGAGGCCAAATAGAGAATTTCCGCGCCAAATGCAGTGTAGGCGAGCGCCCTCACCCCCCCATGGTCGCGGCCTTTGAGCAACAAGGCTCCTACAGATAGCGCAAGAACAATTAGGCCAAGCATTGCCGTCGATGATTTGTCGTGGCCATAGCCGATTTGCAGCACCGTGAAACCGAAGAAGGATAGCGCGAGCACATAGGCGAGCAGCGGGTGGGCAAATTGCAACACGCGCTCTACTGCATCTTCTGTGAACGCGAGCACCACAAAGAGCGCCGCGCTGCCGAAAGCGAAAATATAGTCCAGTTGACTGATATCGGCGGAGAAATTGCTGAAGCGGTGGCAGACAAGGGTAGCCAGGAGCAGCCACACAGCGCCGTGCTTGCCCATGCGGGAGTCATTCCAATGAGACAAAACAAAGATTGCTGCAGCGAGCAGCGGTGCGATGAACAAAAACCAGCTTCCATGCCACGAATTGTCTGTCAGTGCGGCGGTCAAATATAAAAGGCCAACACCTGCGGATGATGCCGATACGATCGGGGAGCGCATCAATACAGCGCCCAACATGGCACCCAGTGTCCACACCAAGGCCGCAGACGCCGTGTCGCCTGAGAGATGATACATCTGGCCAATCAGCGCGATGCCGGCTCCGAAGGTCAACGTGCCAACCAGATAGAGGACTTGCGAGAAAATGCGATCGCCGGTGCCGTCCCGCCATGCTCCTGCAAGCCAAGTGAGCCATACTGTGGCGACGATGGCAAGAACACGCGTCAGGCGCGGGATGGATTCCCAGTTTGCGGCGACCAGCGTGATGATGGCAGCGCCGAGCAAGAGTGCCCCGAACACGCCCAGGACGCCACCGAGGCCGAAGCCGCCGCTTGATTCCTCCAGTTCGGCATTCAGCCGGTTTGCAGTTGACTGGTCGATCAGCCCCTTTTGAACCCACCTGTCGATGTCTTTGTGCTTTGCGCCCGGGAATCTCATGCAGTGCCCTCCGTGTGGGAAGATTGCCTGATATCAGGCAAATGCTCAATCTATGTGCAATTTGCATAGATCAAACTTGAAAAATGGCTTAAAATGACGTGATTGTGACGAAAAGTTATTTTTAGAAGATTTAGCTGTGCGATTTTTACATTGCTGCAATGCAACATGCCTACTTCTAATCGACGGGAATGATGCCTAACTTCTCATTGTCAGCACAGTGGCTGGCGAAAAGACAAGAAAGGAAAGAGCCATGAACATCGTGCGTTCTTATCAGAACTGGCGCCGGTATCGTGAAACTGTCGGTGAACTCGACCGTCTCTCGAACCGTGAATTGGCTGACCTCGGCATTGCACGCGCCGAAATCGGCCGCCTCGCCCGCGCCGCCATCAAATAAGGCGTCTTCGGCACGGTATTCCTCCCAGGATTGCTGATTGCCAAAAAAATAAAAATCCAAACCGGAAGCCCGTCGTAACCAACCGGCGGGCTTTTGATATTGCGGTGCGCAATACGTCAGTATGACTTACTCAAAACTTACGTAACGTGAATCTCTATCTATATGAATTTGATATATTTTTCGTCATTTCAAAACTTGTGCATTGCACAAAATGCATGGCTGGAATGCAAAATAAAGACTGTTCAAGTGCGATTAGAAGTTTTACCTTTTGGTCAATGAATACGGAACTGATTGATTGGTTCCAGAACTTCGGTGAAGCCATCCTCCTCCCAGGCTGATCCGGTAGACGGCTGGGGACACTCCTCCTCCCAGTTTCCAGCCAATCCAAAACGACACCCGCCGGATCCTCCTCCCCCGGCGGGTGTTGTGTTTGGGGATCTGAGGAAAATAAGATCAATTTTTGCTGCATGATTTGAAATCGTTTTTTTCGCCGAAATGGTTTGTGAATCTCTGCCGCCACATTTCCGCCCGAATTGCAAATTTGCGTTAACTAATTCAAATGCCATGCATTTTATGCATTGCTGCATTGCGAAACGAGCGCTGCTTTTTTGGGCAATTGAGGAATATATGGACGCTAACGGTCGATAGAGACCAAGGAATTTCAAAAGGAAGACGAAAATGAACCTCGTACGCTCTTATAACAACTGGCGCCGCTACCGTGAAACTGTTGCGGAACTTGGCAAGTTGACCTCCCGTGAACTGAACGACCTCGGCATCAACCGCGCCGATATCCCGTTTGTTGCGCGCAAGTCCGCTGCATAATCATTTCCATGATTGCCACCTCCCGGCAGTCATGATGGCTTGATGCACTCCTCCTCCCAAGTGTCAGGCTTTTATACGCACCCGCCGGTCCTCCCCCGGCGGGTGTTGTTTTTTTCGGGCATGTTGATATTTGCGTGCTTATGACAAATCCCATACACATTGTTGGTGGCGGCCTCGCCGGTTCTGAAGCTGCCTGGCAGATTGCCAGCGCGGGTATTCCCGTAATCCTGCATGAAATGCGCGGCTTGCGCGGCACAGATGCGCACAAAACCGATAGTCTGGCCGAGTTGGTTTGCTCAAACTCTTTCCGCTCTGATGACGCCAATCTGAATGCTGTTGGTCTGCTGCACGCCGAAATGCGGCTTGCCGGTTCGCTGATCATGGCTTGCGCTGATGCACATCAGGTTCCTGCAGGCTCAGCGCTGGCAGTGGACCGAGATGGATTCGCGGAAGCCGTGACGGCAAAATTGGTTGCGCATCCACTGGTGAGCGTTGTGCGTGAGGAAATTACGGGGCTCCCACCCCGGGAATGGGGCCAGACCATCATTGCGACTGGACCGTTGACGGCACCTTCGCTTGCCGAATCAATACGCGCGGAAACCGGGGCCGAATCACTGGCCTTTTTTGATGCGATTGCGCCGATAGTGCATTTTGAATCGATCGATATGGACAAGGCCTGGTTTCAGTCGCGCTACGACAAGGTTGGGCCCGGCGGCACCGGCAAGGATTATATCAACTGCCCGCTCGACAAGGATCAGTATTTTGCTTTCGTGCATTCGCTGATCGACGGCGACAAGACCGAATTTAAGGAATGGGAAGGCACTCCCTATTTCGACGGATGCCTGCCAATCGAGGTGATGGCCGAGCGCGGCGTAGAGACTTTGCGGCACGGGCCGATGAAGCCGATGGGGCTGACAAACGCCCATAACCCGACGGTCAAAGCCTACGCCGTGGTTCAACTGCGGCAGGACAATGCGTTGGGCACGCTTTATAATATTGTTGGTTTTCAAACGAAGATGAAATACGGCGCGCAAGCCGAGATTTTCCGGATGATTCCCGGCCTTGAGAATGCAGAATTTGCGCGGCTTGGCGGCATTCACCGTAATACTTATCTCAACTCGCCTGCTCTACTTGATGGCACTTTGCGATTGAAAACGCGCGAAGATATCCGGTTTGCGGGCCAAGTGACCGGCTGCGAGGGCTATGTCGAATCAGCGGCCATCGGCTTGCTGGCTGGACGATTCGCGGCAGCAGAACAGCGTGGGGACCTGTTGGCGCCACCACCGGTGACCACGGCGTTTGGCGCATTGCTCAATCATATTACCGGCGGGCACATTCTTTCTGATGATGAGCCCGGCAAGCGGTCCTTTCAGCCGATGAATGTCAATTTTGGACTGTTTCCGCCAATCGAAGTGCCTAAGACTGAAGGCAAGCGCCTGCGCGGGCCCGAAAAGACGGCAGCGAAAAAGCAGGCGATGACGGGGCGGGCTTTGAGCGACGTGAAGGTTTGGCTCGGAATTTAGCGGCCGCCTTGGTCAGTCGATCTTGCCAAAAAGGCCTGCATATTTTTCACTGATCAGGCAGGCAATTGATGTGCCCAAAGTGCCACGACCCTGTGCAGCGGCCATGAGAGCTGCGCCGGACAGAGCAGCATCGGCAATCAGAATCGCTCCCAATGCGGCAAAGGCAGCGAGTGATGTTGCGATCAAAGACATGCCAGCTACGCCCTGCCCGATGTAAACGGCCAACCAGATCAACAGCGCAGACTGAATTGGCGCGAGAAAGCGGACGTAAGCCATTTTTGCTTCATGACCGCCTTCATCTTGCACAGCGGCGTGGGCAAGGGCGGCCATGGCGAAAGTGGATCCAACGCAATACGCAAATGTCATGATTGCAGCTGGTTGCGCGACAAATAGTACAAGAGATGCCACCGGAAATACAGTCACCCAGGTTCTGGAGGCAAATAAACCAAAGCCGGTAACTGACTGCGGGAGCGCGGCTGCATTCAGTTGAATATTTGAATTGGTCTGCATTGCCTTGAACTTTCCTAATGTGGAAATCACACAATGCAACGGATGCGGGCAAAGTTCGGTTAACGTGAAAACTGTCTTGGATTCACGGTAAAGCGCCAGTTAAGGCGCAAAATCAGCGGATGAGAGCCTTTGCAGTTTTACCTTCGGTGCGGTCATATGCGAGCAAAGCACGAAACGCGCTCAGTGACAGGTTTGGTTTTTTCCCGTCGGCGAGGCTGTAAATATGTTCGTAATACCAGCCAAGTGAGCCCCAAGCGTTGAGATCGCGCAGGAAACTTATGGGTGAACGCGGGCTCAAAAGGCCGTTGCCGATCACCAGATCATCATCGCGACTGAACAGATTAGCCACTTCTCCGGTCAAAATTTTGTGCGCGCCATCTGGATCAATGACCAGCGGGCGACCAAGGCCGATCATGGCAACGCCGTCATTGGCAATTGCGTTTTCCATGGCGTTGGCTGAACGGAAGCCGCCTGTGACCATGATCGGAATGGACACCTTGGCACGAAGTTTGGGCACAAAATCCAGAAAATAGGCTTCACGCTTGATTGTGCTTTCGCGCTTGTTGGCAAGTGGATCCTTGCGGTCGAAATTGATCATGCGCGGCTGCTCGTAATTGCCGCCTGAGACTTCAATCAGGTCCACCCCGGCATCTTCCAGCCATTTGGCGACGATGGCGCTTTCATCGTCCGAAAATCCCCCCTTCTGAAAATCAGCCGAGTTCAGCTTGACAGAAACCGCAAAGTTTTTGCGGGTCGCGGCGCGAATTTGGCGGATGACTTCCAGCAAAAAACGCGCGCGGTTTTCAAGGGTGCCACCATACTCGTCGGTGCGGCGATTGGAGAGCGGCGACAGAAATTGTGAGACCAGATAGCCGTGGGCGGCATGCATTTGCACACCGTCAAAACCTGTTGCTTCTGCTGTTTTTGCTGCAAAAACAAACGCTTCAATTGCCTTGTCGATTTCGTCTTTGGATAAAGGAATAGGTGTGCCGAACCGGCCATTGCCCATTTTCAGGCCAATGTTTGACGGGGCTTTGGGATGTTTATTGATCATTTTCTGGGTCTGGCGACCGGCGTGATTGAGCTGCATCCATATGTGCGCGCCGTGCGCCTTGGCTGCAGCGGCCATGTCCGCAAGAAAAGCCAGCGCTGCATTTGACTGTTTGCCTTCGATGGCCAGATTGCCGCCACGCTCCAAATGCCAGCGATCAACCAAGACATTGCCGGTGATCAGTAACGCGGCTCCACCCTCGCCCCAGCGTCGATAAAGTTCGACGAAACGCGCGTTCGCATGGTTGTCTCCGCTGGCAAGTCCTTCAGTCATTGCCGCCTTCGCGATGCGGTTTTTGAGCACGGCGCCGCATGGCAAGGTCAATGGTTCGGCAAGCTTGGTAACGCCCACGGGCATCCACTCCTCAACACTACTGTGGGCTGCAGACTAGTTTAGCTGCGTGGTTAACAAAAGGTGAATATTTGAAAATCGTCGGGGACGGTTAACGCGCGCGTATTTGCCAATAGCGATCAATGGCAATGCAAACTTCTAAACGACCGCCGCCCACGCCAACTTGAGAAATTTGCGCAAATGGGACGCGGTGACGGGTATTTGATGAATGTTGACCGGGCTCACAGATACGCGTTTCAAAATCAGTGGCGCAATTTCGACCGGCAGGAACGCAGGTTTCAGTGCCTTTGGCAGCTGTTTTAACAGCACCCGGTATTTCTCATAATGGTCGAGGCCAAATTCTGCCATCGCTTTTGCGGCCCGCTGTAGCGCAACTGTATCTTGACCGGCAAGGAACCCCTCACGGTCGAGTCCGCAGGCCAAGAGTAAATCCTGCGGGAAGTAGCATTGTGCGCGCGACCGGGTTTGTGAGAGGCGTGTAAGGATGCCGGAAACGCCAAGCGCGACGCCGCCATGTCCTGCAGCTTCTGAAGCTGCCTTGGCTGCTATTGGATCGATGATTATGGATGACATTTGAATGAAGGAGGATGCCGTTTCTCCGCACCACGCTTCGAGTGAAAGTGTATCGGGAAATGCGTCATGATAGAGCGCGAAAGTTTGTGATTCCAGATATCGGTCAAATGCATCAAGCGGCAGTCGGTGGTTGTGGATCAGCTCAAGCAAAGCGACAGCCAACGGGTGGCTTTTGCCTTCCTCCAAGCGTTCGCCATGAATAACCTCGCGCCACCATTGCAGACGGATTTCGCCCGGCAGCGGGTCGGAGGCGATCTGGCAGATCCGGTCCATCTCTGCATCAAACGCGTAGAGCGTCAACAGATCGGCCCGCTTTGCTTCGGGGGCGAACTGCACCGCAATGTAGCGCGGCCAATCATGGGATCGCACTGTGTCTGCAAACGGGCTTTCTACGGCAGGCACCGCCCTACTCCACCGCAATCAGTGCGGCGGCGACACGGCGGTCTTCTGCAAGCAGGACGTTGAAGGTGCGTACCGCCGCGCCGGTGCTCATCGGATCGGCGATAATGCGCCTATCCTTGAAAGCCTCGCGCAGCAGCTTCGGAACGGGCCGAATTTCCATGCCCATGCCGATCAGTACCACGTCAAAGTCCCGCGCTTCATCAAGGAGTTTGGCAAAGTCGGCGAGGACCAAAGCATTTGGGTCTTTTGGCTCCCATCCATAAATGCCGGACGGAAGACACAAGATAGAGCCGCGATGCGACATGTCGGCAAAGCGAAAGCCATGGTTGCCATAGGCATCTATCGGAGCCCGGCCGGGAAAATGGGCCGGGCGCATGATGATGCCGCCTTGCGCTGTCATCCGGCTTTGGCCGGAAGGTTGTCCGGAGAAGCCGGCATGTTCTTGGATGTCGGGCGCAAGCCAAACAGGATCAGAAGCGGACCCGCAACGAAGATTGACGAATACGTGCCGATCAACACGCCGAACAGCATGGCAGCAGTGAACGACTGAATGACTTCACCGCCGAATACATACATAGCGCCGAGAGCAAGAAAAGTCGTCAACGCGGTGATGGTCGTGCGCGACAGCGTCTCATTCATTGACAGGTCAAGAAGTTGGTCGAGCGGCATTTTCTTGTATCGTCGCAGATTTTCGCGGACACGGTCATAAACCACGACGGTATCGTTGAGAGAATAGCCGACAATCGTCAAAATCGCCGCGATACTGGACAGATTGAATTCAATGCCGGTGACGACAAAAAAGCCTATGGTCATGACAACATCGTGTGACGTCGCAATGATCGCTCCGACAGCATATTGCCACTCAAATCGAACCCAGATGTAGATCAAAATGCCAATAAACGCGACAATAATGCCAATTGTACCGGCAGTTGCCAATTCACCGGACACTGTTGCGCCGATGGCTTCGACGCGGCGGAAATCATAGTCAGTGCTGAGTTCGTCGCGGATCTTCTTGACCACGGTCTGATCTGCATTTTCACCCAAATCCTGTGCCTCAACACGGATCAAGACATCTTTGGGTGAACCAAATGACTGAACCTGCACTTCGCCGACGTTTAGGTCTGCGAGCTTTTCACGTATTGATGTGACATCCGCAGTGTCGGCTTTGGCTTGTACTTCAAGGATGGAACCACCCTTGAATTCGATGCCGTAGTTCATCGAATAAGTTGCAAACAAAACAAGCGAGGCAATTGTCGCGATTGTGGTTGCCGCAAAGGTGAAGCTTCGGATGCCCATGAACGGAATTTTCGTGTCGTGAGGTATGATATCCAGAACGCCCCGCGGGATGTCCTTCGGCTTCTGGTAGCGCAACCAAGCCGATACCAGCCAACGGGTGAAGGTGAAGGCGGTGAAGACTGTGGTGACAATGCCAAGCGCGAAGGTGACCGCGAAGCCTTTGACCGGGCCGGAGCCAAGATAGAACAAAACGGCTGCGGCGATAAATGAGGTCACGTTCGCATCAACGATGGTGGCATAGGCTTTGGAGAAGCCGGTATCGATCGACTGGATCAGCGATCTTCCGGCACGACGCTCTTCCTTGATACGTTCATAAATCAACACGTTGGAGTCTACGGCCGTGCCGATTGTCAGAACGATACCGGCAATACCGGGCAGCGTCAGCGTCGCGCCAAGGATCGAAAGGCCGGCAATGATCATCGAAATATGCACGAGTAGCGCGATGTTGGCGATGAAACCGAGATATCCGTAAGCCAGGAACATGAATCCGACGACGAGCAGCGATGCAATAATGCTGGCGATCTTGCCCGCCGCAATCGAATCCGCGCCGAGGCCCGGGCCGACCGTGCGCTCTTCGATGACTGTCAGTTTGGCAGGCAGTGCACCGGCGCGCAAAAGAAGCGCAAGCTGGTTGGCACTTTCGACCGTGAAACTGCCGGAGATCTGACCAGAGCCACCAACAATCGGTTCGCGGATAACCGGCGCGGAAATTACTTCCTTGTCTAGAACGATAGCAAAAGGCTTGCCGACATTTTGCTGTGTCGCCTGCGCAAAGCGCTGCGAACCTTTGCTGTCAAAACGGAAAGAAATTACCGGCTCATTGGTCTGCTGGTTGAAAGTTGCCTGCGCGTCGACAAGGCTTTCACCCGCTACAATCACCCGGCTTTCAACAAGATAGGGAACCGGTGGATCATCCTGCGAATAAAGCACTTCCGATCCTGCGGGCGGGCGGCCATTGATGGCGTCCTGTACCGGCATCGAGGTGTCAACCATCTGAAATGTCAGTTTTGCAGTCGTTCCGATCAGAGCCTTGACTTCATCCGGATTGGCAAGACCCGGCACCTGGACCAATATCCGGTCATCGCCTTGGCGCTGGATGATCGGTTCTGTTGTCCCCGAACCGTTGATACGGTTGCCAAGAACCTCGAGGGACTGGGTTGCGGCACTTGCGGTACGATACTTGATGCCTTCGTCCGTCAGCTTCAAAACAAACTGGCCCGGAGTGTTTTCTGTCAATGCAATTTCAGAAACCCTGCCGCCGGCAAAAAGGCTTGAACTGACAGGTGCGGTCAACTCGCCAAGTTTGCCGCGTGCTTCATCCAGTTTTTCAGCGTTTGCAACAGTGACGCGAATTTCCTGGCCACTTGCCGAAAGGCCTGTGTATTCAATCTTGGCTTCGCGTAATATCCTGCGCACATCATCGCGGATGGTTTCAACACGATCCTTGACTAAATCTGCGCGTTCGACCTGCATCAGAAGATGTGAGCCGCCCTGCAAATCGAGACCAAGTGGCATCTGCTTTTTGGGCAGCCACGACGGCAGCATATCCAGCGTTGACTTGCTGAACAGGTTCGGCACGGCCAGAAGCATGCTCACCACAACGACGAGCCAGATTGATATGGTCTTCCAGCGGGTAAAATGAAGCATAAAAGATCACTTTCCGGATCCGGCGCGCCTACGCCTGTTTTATCATTGCACGGCCATTAGAGTGGCAGTGGACTATTTCTGGTTGGCAGCGACCGGTTCGCCCTTGACGCGGACTTCTGCAATCAAGGAGCGGATGGCCGTAACCTTCACGCCATTGGCGATTTCGACTTCGACCTGCGGTTCGCCATCGGTGACCTTGGTCACTTTGCCAACTATGCCGCCACCAAGAACCACAGTGTCGCCGCGGCGCATTGCCGAAAGTGATTCATCGCGCTTTTTCATCTGCTGACGCTGTGGCCGGATGATGAGAAAATACATGATGATGAAAATCAGGATGAATGGCAAAATGCTCATGATGATATCTGCGCTGCCGGTAGCAGGTACGGATGTCTGGGCGAGCGCCTCGGTAACGAACATGGATAATCTCCCGGTGGAGGGGTTTTATTTCAGACCCCTGAAAGTGTGCGGAATATAGTGATTGCCAGTGTCATTGCAACGCAGCAATCGCTCTTTCACCGTGCCTTTGGCATATGTTAAGGCCACAGACAAATAAACAGGCGCAAAAAACATGGCAGACACTGAACTGGCAGCGAAAATCGATCAATTGATTGCCGCCATTGAACGATTGGGGCCGCCAAAAACTGCAGTGCCCAATTTCAACGCAGCTGATTGCTTTGTTTGGGATCCCGAACATCTGACTTTGGCTCCGGTCTCTAAAGTAAACCGCATTGACCTGTCGCTGATTCGCGGCGTCGATCATGTGCGGGACATTTTATTCGACAATACCAAGCGTTTTGCAGACGGTTTGCCATCCAACAACACACTCCTTTGGGGCGCGCGCGGGATGGGCAAATCCTCGCTGGTCAAGTCTATCCATCACGCGATATCGAAGGATCAACTTCAAGGCGCGGCGCCCCTGAAGCTGGTTGAAATCCATCGTGAGGATATTGATTCCCTGCCCAAATTGATGGGCATTGTCCGGGATGCTGATTGCCGGTTTATCCTGTTTTGTGATGATCTTTCATTTGACCATGACGACACGTCCTACAAGTCGCTCAAGGCGGCGCTGGAGGGCGGTGTTGAGGGGCGCCCGGAAAACGTTGTGTTCTATGCGACATCTAACCGGCGGCATCTGCTGCCGCGCGACATGATGGAAAATGAACGATCAACAGCGATTAATCCGCATGAAGCGGTAGAGGAAAAGGTTTCGCTTTCGGACCGCTTTGGTCTGTGGCTGGGTTTCCATAAATGCAGCCAGGACGAATATCTGGAAATGGTTGAGGCCTATGCGGCCTATCATGACATCAAAATTGCCAAAGATGATCTTGTGCATCAAGCGCTCGAATGGGCAACCACGCGCGGCAGCCGATCGGGGCGGGTTGCCTCGCAGTTTATCCAAGACCTTGCCGGGCACCTTGGCTCCAGCTTGAAATGAAAAACCCGCCGTCACGAATGACGGCGGGCATCGGCACTGCGACTGGAGGCGCAGCTGCTACTCGAGGAAGCTGGTCGGATTGACCGGCTTGGAGTTCTTGCGCACTTCAAAGTGCAGCTTTGGAACCTTGGTGTTGCCGGACATGCCGGAGCGGGCAATTTCTTGGCCGCGCTTGATTGTCTCGCCGCGCTTGACCATCAGATCACCATTGTGTCCGTAAACCGTGACCAGACCGTTCTCATGGCGAATGAGCACCGTGTTGCCAAAGTCCTTCAGTCCGGTTCCGGCATAAATGACCACGCCGTTTTCCGCTGCTTTGACTGGGGTGCCAACGGGGACAGAAATATCCACACCATCATTGGTGCGTCCGGCATCAGCCTGACCATAGCCAACCAGCGTGCGGCCACGAACCGGCCAACGGAGTTTGGAGATGCCGGTCGCGCTTGGTGCAGCGGATGTGTCCTTGTCGGCCTCGTCCATCACAGCAGTAGATGGCGCAGCAACGGGTTCCGCTTTGTCTGGTGCAGTGGCTGCTGTCGGCTTCTTTGCAGCAGTCGCTGCAGAACCGGTGATGATTGGATCAACGCCTTGATTAGCCTGTGCGACAGCGACTTCGCCGATCGCGGGAACCTTGAGCACCTGACCAATTTTCAGCTTGCCGTCGACGATGCCGTTTGCTGATTTCAGACGCTCGACCGTTGTGCCGTTCTTTTTCGCAATCACATAAAGCGAGTCACCCGATGCAACCGTGTACGTGCCGTGACCGGATGCCGTTCGACTTGTTTTCTCTGCGGCGACTTCGGCCGGCTTGACGCCTTTCGGTGTTGTCGCTGATCCATCGGATGACTTGATGATTTTCAGCTTTGACGCGCCATCCGTCGTTGCCGCTACCTGCTTTTCTTTAAGCTTCGTCGTAGCCGGAATAACCGCAACGTTTTCGCGAGCCGGTGATTTCTTCGGCAACGGTGACTTGCCTTCACCAGAATCGGTGGCAGTTGATTTCGCCAGTTGATTTTCGGTATCGGCTTCACGCACCGTGTTTTTTGCGGTGTTGGAATGCGCACTGGCCGGTATGATGATTTTTGCGCCAGCCTGCAACGACATTGCATCCGGCAGATTGTTCGCTTCCAATATGGCACTGGACGGTACGCCAAAACGGACGGCGAGATTGGAGACAGTTTCACCCGGTTTGACTATAATCCATGTCGCCTGGTCATGTTCCGTTCCGGACTTTGCAATCCTTGGCTTGGTCAGCGCGGTCTGCTGCACCGGCTGGGCACCTGTGACGAAGTGCTTTACTTTTGGCTGAACACTGCCGGTGACCGTTTCGTCCAACCCATCCGCGATAGGAAGATGTTTGAGCGCCTGCTTCTTGGGAGGCGACGCCGGCATTGGCATCGGCTCTTCTGTCACAGCGCGACGCGCGGCCGACACTGGAGCGAGGGCCGAATTTTTTGCGCGATTTGCGCTTGCAACTACCCTTGAACCGGCCGGGGCAACAGGTGCCAAGACTGAACGCTTGATGTTGCTGGCGACAGGCCGGATTGAACCGTTCTCGATTGATCCGGTGTAGGTCGGCTCTTCATACTGGGCGCTATTCGCCGATGAAACATCATCGGGGAATGGCTGCGCGACCGGGCGGCTCTTGTTGATGATCTGCTGCTGGTTGATGGAGCCCGTGTAATCCGCGCTGGTTGGCGCAAAACGGGAGAAGTCGGAACTGCAGCCTGCGCCAAGACCGGCGATCAAGCCGAGGGCGACGCCGCGCAACAATTTGCCAGACTGAAAACTCAAAACAGAAACACGCATCACACGCACCCACACTACACGGCAGAACAAAACCGCTAGAATGATTAAAGCGCGTTATCCCTAACACCCGGTTAAAGTGACACGAACATTTGCAAAAGATTCACCATGTCCCCAATGCCGGAATTTGAATTCAAAGGGCAGCTGCGAGAGCGCCTGCGAGGGGCTGAAAACGCACGTTGATGAGGTCCTGGCGTTCAAAGCGTGAGCCGACTTTGGACAGGCGCGTAAGAACCTGCTGGCCATCTTCCGGTCCGATAGCGCAGATCATCGCACCATTGGTGGCCAGTTGATCAACAAAGGCCCGGGGCATCGCATCAAACGCTGCCCAGACAACAATGCGGTCAAAAGGCCCCTCGCCGTTCAAGCCGGCCCTGCCATCGGCATGACGAACGGTGATGTTGGCAATTCGCAACGCTTCAAAGCGGGCTTTTGCGTGTTCGCAAAGACTGCGAAAGCGCTCGGCGGTTGTTACGCGCAAGGCAAGGTGTGACATGACAGCGGCGGTGAAGCCTGATCCGGTTCCGACTTCCAGAACGCGATGGGTGTCTTCAAGAGCCAGTGCATTCAGTACTGTCGCCTGCATGTCCAGTCCCTCAATCACCTCGCCGCAATCAATCGGCACAGTGCGGTCGGAATAGGCGGAATCTGCATAGGCAGCGGGCACGAAACCGCGGCGTGGCGTTGCCTCGAACGCGTCGAGCAATCGCGCATCCGTAATGCCGCGCGCCCGCGCGCGCATCAGGAATGAGGCAAAACGTTCGCGGTCGGTTAGACGCACACTCATTTCAGCGCCTTCTCGAGCTGGTTTCGAACGGCATGCGCGGTGAAATCGAGATGCAGCGGCGTGACGGATATATGGTGATCGTGAAGTGCCTGAACGTCCGAGTCGGCGGCGGGCGTTTGTGCGCCACGGCCAAAGCGGAGCCAGTAATAAGGGAAACCGCGCCCATCGGCGCGCTCTTCGATTGTCAGCCCATGGGTCAGCTTGCCCTGCGCAGTGACCCGCACACCTTCAACTTGGTCAATCGGGCAATTGGGGAAATTGACGTTCAGAAACACGCCTGCCGGAAGATCAAGAGTGACTAATTTTTTGAAAAGGTCAGGTGCCAGTTTTTCGCACACTTCCCACGGAACAACGCGCCCATTGTCCCAATTGTATGCCTGGGATACCGCGATTGAGCGAATGCCGAGCAGCGTGCCCTCCATGGCGCCGGCGACAGTGCCGGAATAGGTGACATCATCAGCGACATTCTGGCCGGAATTCACGCCGGACAAAATCAGGTCCGGTGGTTCGGGCAAGACTTCGCGCACACCCATGATGACGCAATCAGTCGGCGTTCCGCGCAGGGCATAGTGGCGATCGTCGATCTTGCGCAAGCGCAACGGCTCGGACAGGGTTAGCGAATGCGCGAGGCCAGATTGGTCCGTTTCCGGAGCAATTACCCAGATGTCGTCGGAAAGCGTGCGGGCAATGCGCTCGAGCACTGCGATACCCTCGGCGTGGATGCCGTCGTCATTTGTAATCAGAATGCGCATCAGGCGGTGAGTCCAATCCGTTCCAAGCCGCCCATATATGGCCGCAAAACTTCAGGAACGGTTATCGAGCCGTCGTCATTCTGGTAATTTTCAATAACTGCGATGAGTGCACGGCCAACGGCAACACCGGAACCGTTGAGCGTGTGAACAAACTTGGTCTGCTTTTCACCTTCCGGGCGGTATCGCGCATTCATGCGGCGGGCCTGAAAATCTCCGCAGACCGAACAGGACGAGATTTCACGGTAGGCGTTTTGGCCAGGCAGCCAGACTTCAATGTCATGCGTCTTCCTTGCGCCGAAGCCCATGTCACCCGTGCAAAGCACAACGGTGCGGAAATGGAGGCCGAGGCGCTTTAGCACTTCTTCAGCGCAGGCGGTCATGCGGTCATGCTCGGCTAGCGAAGTTTCGGCATCGGTAATGGACACAAGCTCGACCTTGTAGAACTGGTGCTGGCGCAGCATCCCGCGCGTGTCCCGCCCTGCGGAGCCTGCTTCCGAGCGGAAACATGGCGTCAGCGCAGTGTAGCGAAGCGGGAGCGCGGATTGGTCGAGGATTTCCTCGCGGACGAGGTTGGTTAGGGGGACCTCGGAGGTGGGGATGAGGCCGAGCCGCGACGTGCCGTGAGGTGTGAAAAACAAGTCTTCTTCAAACTTCGGGAGTTGATTGGTGCCGAACAAAGCATCATCTCGAACCAGCAACGGCGGCACGACTTCCTCGTAGCCATGCTCCTGAGTATGCGTATCCAAGAAAAACTGCCCCAGCGCCCGTTCCATGCGCGCGAGTTGCCCCTTGAGGATCGTAAACCGTGCGCCGGAAATCTGCACAGCTTTCTCGAAATCCATCATGCCAAGTGCTTCGCCGATTTCGAAATGCTCCTTCGGCTTAAAGTTCATTCGGGGCTTCTCGCCCACCTGCCGGATTTCGATGTTATCATGCTCGTCCTTGCCATCGGGAACCTCGTCCAGCGGCAGGTTGGGCAGCGAGGCTAGGAGGAGGTCGAGTTCGGTGGTGACAGTGCGTTCTTCAGCTTCAATGGCTGCCATCTCGTCCTTGATTGCGGCGACTTCGGCCTTAAGGCT
>JANMEX010000039.1:0-2005 GCA_031377485.1 Phyllobacteriaceae bacterium | reverse complement strand
CTGCCACTCTGCTTGCAGACCAGAAAAGGTCATCGCCTTGACCATATTCGGACTTGGCCCCCACGGAGAACGCGCCGCTCTGCCCGAAAGGGTCAGCCTTCTGCCGGAAGATTGCGCCGCCGCCAAAGCGGCCGGCGGGCGTGTAGCCATCGTTCTGCACACGCTGGACGGCGATTGGACCAAATTGCAAATTTCGGGGATGATGGGTACCTTCGGGGACTGCGGCGTTGTCGTGACCGAGGTCGTCGACTGCGGGTTTTCGGCGGAAAGGCAGGTGGCCGAACTAGATCGCCTGATTGGGACGCGTCCGGATGCGATCGTGGCGATTCCTGTCGCCAACGAACAGGTTGTGGCGGCCTTCAAGCGGGTCTCTGCTGCCGGTATCCGGCTGGTGCTTCTGGAAAATGTGCCGACTGGGCTTCTGCCCGGATCGCATTACATATCGTTGGTGTCCTCAGACAATTCCGGACTTGGCAACATGGCCGCGGTCGGCCTCGCCCCGTACTTGCCAGAAGGCGCTGAAGTGGGCGTCCTTGGATTCGCCTCGGATTTTTTTGCCACCAACGAACGCGAGATTGCATTCACCAATTGGATGCATGGGCACCGGCCGGACGTGCAACTCCATGTCGCACGGTTCGGGATCATGGACGAAGCGGCCAATCTGGCGGAAAGTCTTGTTGCGCAGCATCCGGGCATTGCCGGGATCTTCGTGGTCTGGGACACCCCAGCGATGGCGGTGGCGACACGCTTGGGGGGCGCTGGCTGTTCGCTTGCTCTTGCGACCGTTGACTTGGGTGAAGAGGTCGCCATCGCGCTGGCTGCGGGGACGCCTTTCGTCAGCGTCGCAGCCCAGCAACCCTTCCAACAGGGTGTTGTTGCTGCTCAGACTGCGGTACTTGCTTTGCTGGACAGGACCATTCCTGCCTGGATCGCTTTGCCAGGCGTCTCCGTCTCGCCCAACAATGTTGCTGAGAGCTTCCAAATCATCTGGAGAAAACCCGCGCCGCGCGAGGTTTTGCGTTTTTTTGGCCCGAACTTATGACTCGATAATTGGCGGTTTTGCGGCATCGGTGCAATTGCCGACATAATTGGCGTTGCTGACCGATCGGGAAATGAACGATTGCGGAACAACCGTATGCCTGACTGAAGGCATAACGCGGGGATCGCGCAACCGTGGGGAGGTTACCGATCCTCTCTACGTTCACCGCAAGCCACCCGTTGGTAATCGGTACCGAGGCTGCCGTTGAGTTGCTATTACTATGATGGGAGTTCGTTGAATTGAAGGGCGAACCCTACCGGACGAGCCTTATTGATTCGAAAGTACGCGCGTCTACCGATACTAATCTGCCCCGTGGGGTGATCCGGGTTTAAAATTAGTGCGTGTTCGGCCTTGCCGCCACTACCGGCGTTGATGTTAGGCCGTTTTGGCGATGCCACACCGTGGCTCCGGGTGCTGGACAGCCACGGCATCGACCGCAATTGACCGGCCTCGGAAACAGAGGCCGACGAGCCAACATGTTGTGTCTGGGATGCGGGGAAGATTGCCAAGGTTCAGTTTGCAAAAGCGTACCAAAAAGACTTGGAAGCCGAAGCTCAAGAGCGTGGGGAGATGCGCGAAAATAGCCATCTGAATTGCCGCTATCGCAGTTTAGGCCTCGAATCCGGACTGTCGGCTCCCGGCCCCAATCCAGTCATTCGAGCTTTTTAGCGAGTGCGGCCGCTATAGGGTCTTAGCCTGAAAGTACTTCACCAAACTTACCACAATACACTCGACTTCGGTTTGAAACCACGCATTGGTGTGGTTGTCGTGGAGACCGTTACCGCCTCGTACAACATCGAGAAGGGCTCGCCTCGCTTGAAGCGGGGCTTTGGTCAGTACGGGCGCGATGGTCGCGCCTAGATTGATAGGAGCCTGAAATATGAGCAAGACCCAAAAGACAGCTGATCGCGCTGTAAGCGCAGCGAGGGGCGATAACAAGTCAAAGACCTCAAGCCGATCTGGCGC
>JANMEX010000197.1:0-2904 GCA_031377485.1 Phyllobacteriaceae bacterium | reverse complement strand
CAATCCGCCTTCGCGGCCGATCACACCATTTTCTGCAACAGCCACCACCAAAGTCAGCGTCGGCCTGGATGCTACACCGCTCACGGCACAAACTTCTTCAAAAGCAGAATGTCGAGATCGCGCTCCGGCCAGAATTCTTCCGCATTCATCTCGAAAGTCGTAGGCCCAATCTTCTTGACGTTCGTTCCGCAGAACGACACCAGATTGTCCGGCGCACCCTTGTCTATGGTCAGTTTGAATTTGTTGATCGATCCCGCCCAATTGCCGCCGGTCGTCAAGACATAGCTGATCCAGTTCTCCAGAAGCGCGCTGGATTTTTGATCTTCGGGCGCTGCATCAATTGCCTTCACGATTGCCTTCTTGAAGTCATCATCGACGCAATATTTGGTTTTGTACTCTTCCCAACGGTCGCCGGCGGGCACGCTGTTGTCATCCAGAAACGACATCCCGACCGTACCGCCCATGCCTGTCTTGTAAACATGGCTGACCTTTACATCCGCCTTGGCCGGAAAAGTCGTCTTCCACCAATAGGAGGACTTCAAAGACCAGTAGGGCGTAAAGTGCTTTTTCATGCCCGAGCCGTCATCCCATTCTTCCTCAAGCACAATGCCACGCGAAACCCAGTCTTTGGCGGTTTCAGCATCAAGCTTGTCCAGCGCGGCCCCGACCTTTTCGCCAAATGGCGTCAGTGGAATGCCCGCATTCTTGAGGTCTGGCGTCACATCAAGGCTGAGCGCAAACGCGCGCTGCTCCAGATTGACATCAATGGGAGCGCCTTCCTGTGTCGCCTTGAAGTCCAGAAAATTGTCGGATTCCCAGTCCGGAATGGCAATGTTCATGTCCGGAGAGCCGGTAATTTCCGGCAACGGGAACGCAATGAGCGTTGAGATGTCGTGGTCCGCATTGTTGTGAAACACATAATCAACCGTAATGACGTCAGGCGAAACCGACAAATGCTCTTCAGCCATTGTCACTTCGCCGGATTGGATAAATTGCAATCCGCCGGTTTTCAGTTCAGCCATCGTGTCATTGGCAAGCGCAGTCGAAGCGAAAAGGACGGAAAAAAGTGCGGCAACAGTCAATCGCATCAGGTCTCACCTCGGGTTGTTTGAATGGCCCGGCCAAAGCCTAGCCGCACAGCGGTCACACTGCAATCGGCGCCTTGATATTCGGGTGGGCATCATAATTTTCGAGCGTGAAATCCTCGAATTTGAAACCGAAAATGTCTTTCACATCCGGATTGATTTTCATCGTCGGCAGCGCCCGCGGCTCGCGGGTCAATTGCAATTTCGCCTGATCAAAATGATTGGCATACAAGTGCGCGTCCCCGAGCGTGTGAATAAACTCGCCCGGTTCCAAGTCGCACACCTGCGCCACCATCATCGTCAGCAAGGCGTAGGATGCAATGTTGAACGGAACGCCGAGGAAAATGTCGGCGGAACGCTGGTAAAGCTGACAGGACAGCCGCCCGTTTGCGACATGAAACTGAAACAGGCAATGGCAAGGTGGCAACGCCATCTCGTCTACTTGCGCCGGGTTCCACGCGGAAACAATCAGGCGTCGTGACGACGGGTTCTTCTGGATCTGCGCGATCAGATTGGAAATCTGGTCAACCGAGCCGCCCTTGGAGTTTGGCCAAGAACGCCACTGATAGCCGTAAACCGGACCAAGATTGCCATCCGCATCCGCCCAATCATCCCAGATCGAAACACCATGATCTTTCAGGTACTTGATGTTGGTATCGCCCGACAGAAACCACAAGAGCTCGTAAATGATCGACTTCAAATGCAGCTTCTTCGTCGTCAGCAACGGAAACCCGACAGCCAGATCGTACCGCATCTGATATCCGAAAACCCCGCGCGTACCCGTACCGGTACGGTCGCTGCGGTCGACACCGGTGTCCATCACATGTTGAAGTAGGTCGAGATAAATCTGCATCAGTTCCACCCGGCGAATCGGCACATCATAGCTGCCCGATCAATGGTGGCCAAACAAACAAAACCCCGGACAAGCCATCCGGGGTTTTTGTTTTTAAAAATGTGCGTCGTCAATGCCGTTCAAAAGATTCGTTATGGCAAGTCAAATGGAGTGACTTATCGAGAGCCGGAGCAGAGAGTACTTTCCGGGTTTCCCGCCAGCGGCTTGCCACTATAGGGCGGGGCAGAAAGTCCATGAGCACCGGAAACGCAAATAAACCGCTCCAGTTGGCCGCCATAGTGAATTTTTTACAGAGCGCCGAGCTTGTCGAGATGCTTGGCTACCAAATAATAAAACGTCACGCGGCCCTTGGACTTGTCAGACTTCATTGTTTCGCAAACGGTCTGGATCACGGAATTTGACTTTGCATCGTCAGTGACACCAAATTTCTTGATGCACCACTTTTCGCGCACACGGTCGAGTTCAGCTTGGTCGCTGCAAGCAACAAGTGAGGAGTCCTTGTTACGCAGTGCGATTCCAAGATGCTTCACAATCTTGCCAACAATGGCTTCATCAGCCTTGGCGTCATAACGGCGGACATCCGCCAGGTATTCAGACATATTTATCCCCTTCGCGAGAAATTTTGACACTGCCCCTCAAGGCACAGCTTTTTATCGGGTTCTATGTCGCCCGCCGCTTACACCCTCTGCGAATGTTGCCGAGGCGAGTGTGCAAGTCAATCCCTGCAACTATAACTATCGTTGGGGTTTTATGAAGGAGCCCTTTCAAACCGGCGGCAAAGCGCTTATATCTTGCCTGCCGGCTTGACCGGCTATGGCGATAAATGGCCGTTATAATAAACCTTTCGGACCCGGGGGCGGTACCCGGCGCCTCCACCAGATGCCAGAAAACTGACATGTGGCGGGGGCGAAACAGGATCGACGAGGGCGTAAAAAGCGTGTTTTTGCTCGGCATTGTACCACCGTT
>JANMEX010000116.1:0-16343 GCA_031377485.1 Phyllobacteriaceae bacterium | reverse complement strand
AGATGCGTTTGTCAGCAACCTTGCGGTCCAGCACGATTTCCGAATTGCCGGTACCCTTGAATTCCTCAAAGATGACTTCATCCATACGGCTGCCCGTATCAATCAAGGCAGTCGCAATTATCGTGAGTGAGCCGCCTTCCTCAATATTGCGCGCGGCACCAAAAAAGCGCTTTGGACGCTGAAGCGCATTGGCATCCACACCACCTGTCAGCACTTTGCCGGATGATGGAACAACTGTATTGTAGGCGCGACCAAGCCGCGTGATCGAATCGAGCAAAATCACGACATCACGGCCATGCTCTACCAAGCGCTTGGCCTTCTCAATCACCATTTCGGCAACTTGGACATGGCGTTGGGCTGGCTCGTCAAATGTGGACGAAACCACTTCGCCCTTCACGGAGCGCTGCATATCCGTCACTTCTTCCGGCCGCTCGTCGATCAGAAGAACGATAAGGTAGCATTCTGGATGATTAGCGGTAATCGAGTGTGCGATGTTCTGCAAAAGAACGGTTTTACCAGTACGCGGAGGCGCAACAATCAATCCGCGCTGGCCTTTGCCCAGTGGCGCGACCAAATCGATAACCCGCGCTGATTGATCCTTTATCGTTGGATTTTCAATTTCCATTTTGAACCGCTCATTTGGATACAGCGGCGTCAAATTGTCGAAATGGGTCTTATGCTTGATCTTTTCCGGATCTTCAAAATTGATTGTGTTGACCTTCAGCAGAGCAAAATAACGCTCGCCCTCCTTAGGACCCCGAATTGGTCCTTCGACTGTATCTCCAGTTTTCAGAGAGAAACGGCGGATCTGTGAGGGAGAAATATAGATATCATCAGGGCCCGGCAAATAGTTGACTTGCGCGGAGCGCAAAAACCCGAAGCCATCCTGCAAGAGTTCAACCACACCTTCGCCGATTATTTCGACTTCTTGTGCGGCCAATTTTTTCAAAATCGCGAAAATCAGCTCCTGCTTGCGCATCGTGCTTGCATTTTCGACTTCCAGTGATTCTGCAAAAGCCAACAGATCTGTTGGTGTCTTGCTCTTAAGCTCCTGGAGTTTCATTTGCTGCATTGTAAAAAACCTTGGTGTGAACAGTGTGAAGCTCAGATATTTCCGCATGCGACGGTCCGGGGAGGACCATGACTGATTGTATGTGGATGCGAAACGAGCGAAGAAGAGGGATGCCTTTTAACGCTGGACCCTGATCAGGGCAAGCTTAATCGTTGCCTGAATTCAGCTTCAAAATGGCTTCAGTATGACCAGCAATACAATAATGATCATAAGCACTGTTGGCACCTCATTCATCATGCGCCAGTGCCGCGATGATTTGCTGTTTCTGTCGGCACTAAAATCACGAACTGCCTTTGACAAGTAACCATGAAAAGCTGACAGCGCCAAAACCGCTGCGATCTTCAAATGAAGCCACCCGCCCATCATTTGAAAGCCTGACCAAGCAAGCCAAATGCCAAAGACCCAGGAGAAAGTCATGGCGGGATTTATAATCACCCGCAGGAGGCGCCGTTCCATAATCTTGAACAACTCAGACGCCTGTGAACCGACAGCAACATCTGTGTGATACACGAAAAGCCGGGGCAGATAAAACATGCCGGCCATCCAGGCGATCACAGACATGACATGCAATGCCTTGATCCACAGATATATCTGGTCTGGCTGGAGCCAGAACAAGGCGGCTGCCAGTGTGATAAAGACCATTATTGCAACAACAGCCCGTTTCGCAGCGACCTTTCCATCAGATTCAATATTCCCGTTCATGGCTCAGCCTTTGCGAACAAGTTCGACCAGCCGCTCGACATGCGCCAAAGGCGCTTCCGGCGTTATACCGTGACCAAGATTGAAAATCAGCGGTCCTTTCCCAAGCGTGCGCAACACACTTGCCACACCCGCATCCAAAGCCTCGCCACCGGCAACAACCCTCAGCGGGTCAAGATTTCCCTGAACAGGACCAGATGTTTGCAATTCCTGAGCAAACCACTCAGGCATAGCCCAATCCAACCCCAGCGCAGTTACGCCTGTTGCGGCTCGATAGCCACGCATCAAAGCGCCTGAGCCTTTTGGAAAGCCGATGATCCTCGCATTTGGATGAACTGCGCGGACGCGGTCAACCATCCTTTTAACAGGCAGAACGCAGGCCCGCCGAAACATCGCCTCATCAAGCACGCCAGACCAGGAATCAAAAATCTGCACGGCATCCGCACCTGCATCCAATTGCCCGATAAGATAATCAGCGGACCAGTCAGCAAGAAGCGTCAGCAGTGCATCAAATGCATCGGAATTGCGATAGGCAAACAAGCGGGCCGGTGCCTGATCAGGCGTGCCTTTGCCGGCAATCATATAAGTCGCGACAGTCCAGGGTGCACCACAAAAACCCAAGAGCGCAGTGTTTCTAGTGAGCTTGGATTTCACTTGCCGCACTGTCTGGTAAACAGGTTCAAGATTCACGTGAAACAACGATGGATCTATGCGAGCAACATCAACGGCCTCAATCGGTGTCATCAGCGGTCCGTGCCCTTCCGAGAACCGAAGGTCCCGACCAAGAGCGTGAGGGACAACCAGAATATCCGAAAACAGAATTGCGGCATCAAAGCCAAATCTCTTTATCGGCTGCAAAGTCACTTCTGTTGCCAGATCAGGATTGTAGCAGAGATCCAGAAATGTCCCTGCGTGCTTTCTGGTTTCACGGTATTCGGGAAGATACCGACCTGCCTGTCTCATCATCCATAGTGGGGGTGGATAAACAGCCTCGCCACTGAGCACTTTCATGATCGAATTCTGGTCAGTCATGCACTTATCCCTGATCCTTCTTAAAATCCTGATTCAAGGATTTCTCTTCTTATGATTCTTAGAGTCTGTTCATATCGGGGATAGTCTTCTTTGCCTCAATTGTCCAAATTGCCGCCACTGAGCTAAACCTCTGGATAACAATCAATCGAACTCTTCCTCATTGTGGATAATTGGATTTCCATAACAAATTCAGATATTTGATTGAGGAAATCATCCATTAAGCCTGTGGACATCACAAGAATAGCCGCCGCGCAATTTCTATAAATTCAACTTGTCCACAGGGACTGGCAAATATTCCCGCCTGCCCGCTGCCTGTGGAAAAACCAACTCGTTATCCCGGGCAATCAGCACGCCAACGTCATTTACCCCGGTTTATCCACAGCCTCACACACAAAGCCTGTGTGGCATGATTGTTGGTCAAGGATGGCAAGCTTCACCAATTTTTTGACTTGCGAAGTGTGCAAACTTTGCCGATGGATGGTTTCATGTCCAATTTAATCCTTGCCTCAAGAAGCCCGTTCCGCGCCATGATTTTGAACCATGCCGGTGTGCAATTTGTTGCGCAAAACGCTGATATCGATGAACGTATTATCGAACATCCTTTGTTGCTTGCCGGTGCGTCGCCTTCTGATGTTGCCTTGGAACTTGCAAAAGCAAAGGCGCTTGATGTTTCAAATCGTAACGCGGGTGCGCTGGTAATTGGCTCTGATCAGACCCTCTCACTTGGAACTCGCGTGTTCCACAAGCCGCAAGGGATGGAGGGAGCAAGACATCACCTGCAAGCGCTTTCAGGCAAGACTCACCAATTGAACAGTGGAGTGGCTTTGGCACTGGACGGTAAAATCGTATGGGATCATGTTTCGGTTGCTCGATTGACCATGCGGGCATTGAGTGACGCTTTTATCGATCGCCATCTTTTGCGTACAGGAGAGCGGGTGCTTTCTTCCGTCGGCGCGTATCAATATGAAGGTGAGGGTGTGCAATTGTTTGAGGCGATCGACGGTGATTATTTCACAATCGTTGGTCTCCCCCTCTTGCCGCTACTCAGACAGCTGCGCGAACGGGGCATGATTGATGGATGAGATAAAACACGCATTTGTTTGCGGTCACCCGATCGCCCACTCCAGGTCCCCGATGATTCACCGATATTGGCTGAAGTCATTGGGCATCACCGGTGATTATCATGCAGTTGACGTGGCGCCAGAACAGTTCAAAGAATTCACCTCGAGTCTGGTCAAGCAAGGCTTTGTCGGTGGCAACGTCACCATTCCGCATAAGGAAGCGGCGTTCGTCTTGGCTGATTCACGTGAAACGGTCGCCGAAATTATCGGCGCTGCCAATACACTTTGGCTCGAAAACGGGAAGCTCTGCGCTACCAATACAGATGCTTTCGGATTTGCTGCAAATCTCGATGATCAGCACCCGGCTTGGGTTCAACAAAAAACTGCACTGGTGGTAGGAGCAGGCGGAGCAAGCCGCGCGATTATCCACGCACTTCTTGAGCGCGGATTTACCACCGTTCACGTAGCCAACCGCACGCAAGAACGCGCAGAGGAGTTGGCTGACCGTTTTGGCGACAAGGTTTTTGCCCATCCTCTCAGTGCTTTAAACGAACTGGCCCAAGACGCGGGACTGTTGGTCAACACGACATCCGTTGGCATGAAAGGCCAAGGTGCTATCCCGCTCGACATGAACAAGGTTCGCACCGACGCGCTGGTGACTGATATTGTATACGTGCCTCTCATCACGCCATTTCTCGCCGATGCCAAGGCGCACGGGCTGAACATTGCAGATGGCCTCGGCATGTTGTTGCATCAGGCGGTTCCAGGATTTGAGAAGTGGTTTGGTGTCCGCCCGCAAGTTACCAAAGAATTGCGTGCCATTATCATTGCCGATATGGACAAGAATAAATGATAGTTCTTGGTCTCACCGGTTCCATCGGCATGGGAAAATCGACCACGTTGGCAATGTTCGCCAATGAAGGCGTCCCGGTCTATTCAGCGGACGCTGCCGTCCACGAACTTTATGAGGGTGAAGCGGTACCGTTGATTGCTGCGGCATTTCCTGGAACGGTTGAAGAAGGCAAAGTTGATCGCGCCAAGCTCTCCAACGCAGTTATCGGCAAGCCGCAAGATCTGAAACGGCTCGAAAACATCGTCCATCCTTTGGTACGCCTAAAGGAACTGGAGTTTATTGAGAAAGCCCGAAAGTCCGGTGCAAAGCTTGCCGTCGTCGATATCCCGCTGTTATTTGAAACAGGCGGAGAAAGCCGTGTCGACAAAGTGCTGGTCGTGACAACAGATCCGATCATTCAGCGCCAACGTGTGATGGCGCGAGACGGCATGACAGAAGACAAGTTCAACGCAATCATCGCCCGGCAAATACCGGATGCTGAAAAGCGGGCGCGGGCGCATTACACAATTGACACAGGCAAAGGCCTCAAGTTTGCGCGCGACGCTGTCCATGCCATCATCCGGTCTATCAAGGAAAGCAGCACCCATGCGTGAGATTATCTTCGACACTGAAACCACAGGCCTCGACAAGAACGATGACCGGGTGATCGAAATTGGCGCGGTCGAGTTGGTCAATCGCTTCGCCACCGGTCGCACATTCCATGTGTATATAAACCCGCAAGGGCGCGCCATACACCCGGACGCGCAACGCGTTCATGGCATTTCAGCCGCCGATCTTGCTGACAAGCCAGCTTTCGGCGTAGTTGCTGATCAGTTTTGCGAGTTCATTGAAGGGGCAAAACTCGTTGCCCACAATGCCAGCTTTGACACCGAATTCATCAACGCGGAATTTGCAAGGCTTGGTCTGCCGCCGGTCACCAATGACCGCGTCATTGACACGCTGCAATTGGCTCGCCGCAAGCATCCGATGGGCCCAAACAGCCTTGATGCCCTGTGTAAACGCTATGGCATCGACAACAGCCATCGCACGCTTCATGGAGCGCTGCTCGACGCGGAACTTTTGGCGGAAGTCTATCTGGAACTCAACGGTGGCAAACAAGCGGCACTTGGACTGGTCACGGTCGAAACCAGTACAGCCGGAATTCGTAATACTGAAACCGAAGTGATCGTTATCGGCACGCGGCCTGAAACATTGCCGTCACGGTTGACCGAAGCGGAACAGATGGCTCACGCGGCATTGGTGAAAAAGCTCGGAGACCAAGCCATCTGGCGCCGCATCTCCGGCTATAATGGATAAAAAAACCCGCTGGTGCAGACCAGCGGGTTTTTATGATTTTGAGGCAGAAAGCGTTAGCTTGCCTGAACTTTGGCTTTTGCCTGCTCTTCGGCAAGCCTTTGCTGGAACATGCCGGCAAAATCGATCGGGTCGATCATCAGAGGCGGGAAGCCGCCATTGCGTGTGGCTTCAGCAATAATCTGGCGTGCAAAAGGGAACAAAAGGCGCGGGCATTCAATGAACAGGAGCGGCAGCATGTGCTCCTGCGGAAAACCGGTGATACGAAACACGCCGCCGTAAACAAGCTCGGAGGCAAACAGAGTTTCCTTGCCATCGGTTGCCTTGGCTTCTAGTGTCAACACGACATCAAAGTCGGTTTCTGAAAGCGGATTGGCGTTGACGTTGACGTTAATATTGATGTTCGGCGCCTTTTCGCGTGGACGCAGCGTCATCGGTGCACCAGGGCTTTCGAAGGACAGGTCCTTCACATACTGTGCGAGTACGTTGAGCGAGGGCGCTGCGCCGTTACCTGGCTTGTCTTCGGTGGCCATTTGATTTTCCTCATGTCCGGCTGCAAATCGCCTGCAGCCCATTAAAATCCGGAGCGGTCGCTAGCATGAAGTGCAGGGAGAGGCAAGAAACCGGCAAGCTTCAAAGTCTGTCTGACGGTAGCTTCCATGGTGTGGGCGCATCCGGGTGTGTATCCGTGCGATGGTATTCACCCGGATCAAGCTCAACCACATCGGGCCTGGTGCTGGCACCAGTACGCACAATTTTAACACGTTTGCCAATTGCAGCCCGGATCAAGGCGCGAACCGGCGGCAGAAACAACAAGATACCGATTATGTCGCTGACAAATCCGGGAACAATCAAAAACACGCCGGCCAGCGCGATCATTGCGGCATCAGCCATGCTCTTGTCGGGAATTTGCCCACGGTCCATTTCGGATCGAATGCGGGCCAACACCGCAAACCCCTGAATTCTCAGGAGCATCACGCCCAGAAATCCGGTAAAGATGATAAGACCAATTGTCGGGAAAACACCGATGTTGCTGCCAACAAAGATCAAAACAGCAATTTCGATCAACGGCAGGGATAAAATGGCAAGCAGCAAAAGGGGCAACTAAATTTGTCCATCTGTTAAGACAGACCACGAAGGCCTGTTTATCATGCATTCATATGGTAGGCGCTTCGTTTCTTGTCGAGTCCGGGTTTGAATGATTTGGATCGGCGGACTATATCAGCACAATATGCCGACCCTTGTTCAACTTCGGCGGCCAACAGGAAGATAAAAGATGCAGTATCTCGATTTCAGCACATTGATATTCTTTGTCGCGGCGGTGATCGTTTTTCTGCAGCTTCGGGGTGTGCTCGGAAAGCGCACCGGAAACGAACGGAAACCGTTTGATCCGTTCGCTGGTTCGCGCCGTGACAAGGATGATACCCCCTTGAAAGAAAGCAATGTTGTCACTTTGCCCAAACGCAAGGCTGATGGCACGAAAGACTATACTGTGGTCGATGAGGTTGCTCCGGTTGGCAGTGAACTCAACAATGGTTTGCGGGCGGTGCGCGATGCTGATCCGTCGTTCATTCCTGCTGAGTTCATGAACGGCGCCAAGATGGCCTATGAAATGATTGTTACGGCCTATGCCGATGGTGACCGCAAGGCGCTGAAAGGTCTTTTGTCCAAAGAAGTCTATGATGGATTCTTGATTGCCATCAATGAGCGCGAAATGCGCGGTGAAAAGATCGAATCATCATTCGTCGGAATTTCCAGATGCGATTTTGCTGATGCGGAGATGAAGGGCGGCGAGGCCAACGTGACACTCAAACTTGTCAGTCAGCTGATTTCAGCAACAATCGACAAGGATGGCAAGGTCGTCGATGGCGACCGCGAGGCTGTCTCTGAAGTCAAAGATGTCTGGACCTTCGCCCGCGACACCCGCTCGCGTGATCCGAACTGGAAGTTGGCAGCAACCGAAGCCGAAGATTGATGCAGCATGGCCGGTGGGGCAGATTTTCCTGTCAGTTTTGACGAACTTCCCGGTTGGCGTGAGGATGACCATCTTGCCGCCTTTGATGCTTTTCGCCGTTCAGCAGCGCAGGCATTGCGGAAACCGTACAGTGATGGCTCACAAGGGCGGACTTTTGATAAGTTTCGCCCTGTGTTTGCAAAAGCAGTTACTGCTGAAATAGAAAGCATAGCCGCAGCGCGTGCTTTCTTCGAAACACAGTTTGAAGCTGTTCAATTGAAAAACAGCGACAGCGAGCAAGGACTTGTCACCGGCTTTTACGAGCCAATCATCGACGGCGCGCGCACCCCATCTGAACAGTTCCCGGTGCCCATCTACGCGATGCCTGACGATTTGGTTGAAATCAATGACGAGACCCGCCCGTCTGGCATGGATCCTTATTTCCGCTTCGCCAGGAAAACCTCTGGGGGTCTGGAAGAATATCCGGACCGGGGAGAGATTGAACGCGGCTTTCTGAAAGGCCGCGGTCTCGAACTTTTCTATGTTGCCGACAAGATCGAAGCTTTTTTCATTCATGTCCAAGGCGCTGCACGCATCAGACTGTCGGATGGTTCCCTGACAGGCATCACCTACACCGGCAAGACGGGACACCCTTTCACCGGACCGGGTCGTATTCTGATTGACCGTGGAGATGTGCCTGCATCAGAAATCTCCATGCAGGCGATCCGTCAATGGCTGCATAACAATCCAGATAAGGTCGATGCACTTTTGTGGCAGAACAGGTCATTCATATTTTTTCGCGAAAGCCCGGTTGCGGACCCGTCGCTTGGCCCGGTGGCCGCCGCCAAGGTACAGTTGACACCAGGTCGCTCGATGGCAGTGGATCGGCTACACCACGTATTTGGATCAGCGATATTTGTTGTGGCACCCGGAGTTAAGTTCGGTGACGGCAAGCCATTCCAAAGACTGATGGTGGCTCAGGATACGGGGTCCGCCATTCTCGGTGAAGCGCGTGGCGATCTGTTTACTGGTTCCGGTTTTGCAGCAGGCGAAATTGCCGGGCGCATCAAGGCTGAAGCTGATTTCTGGCTGCTGATGCCGCGCACTGACCGGAAAGCTTGAGCGATGAAAACAGGCGCGGACGTCATTATTACCCATGAAGATCGCATCTTGTGGGAAAAGGTCGCCCGGACCGCAAAACCGCTCAAGGGCAAATCTTTTGAAGAAATGATTGCGGCGAGAGGGCAGGGCGTCGAAGAGACCGAACCGGCAGATTTGCCCGGACTTGATGGCTTGACGCCAAAAACCATTCATCCAAAGCCAAGAAATCCGAAGCCTCAGGCTGGATTGCAAAGGCTTGATGAGCCAACCCACCGCAAGATTGCCAAAGGCAAAATCTCACTTGGTGCCCGTATTGATCTGCATGGACTGACGCAAAGCGATGCTCACTCCTTGCTGCATGCTTTTCTGCACCGCGCTCACGCGGAAGGATTGCGACATGTGTTGATCATCACCGGCAAAGGCACATCCTTCGGCTCTGATGGCGTGTTGCGCCAGGCCGTTCCTCATTGGTTTTCAACGCCAATGTTCAAGCCTTATGTTGGTGCCTTTGAAGATGCCGCCCGGCACCATGGTGGTCATGGTGCCATTTATGTGCGCCTGCGTCGCAAGAACGAGGCAAGACCGGCATGACACCATTTGGTGAACGGTTGCGCCAGCTGCGCCAAGAGCGAGGCCTGAACCAGAAGGATATGGCCAAGGCTTTGCAAGTTTCTGCTGCCTACCTCTCCGCCCTTGAGCATGGCCGCCGCACACAGCCAACATTTCCATTTGTTCAACGGGTTATCGGTTATTTCAACATCATCTGGGACGAGGCGGAGGAGTTGCAGCGGTTGGCACAATTGTCTCAACCGCGCGTAACCGTTGATACGGCCGGGTTGGATCCGGCTGCAACGGAAGTTGCCAATCTGCTGGCGCGTAATGTCCGGCAACTGAACCGAAATCAATTGGCGTCAATCAAGGCAATCATCATCGAAGCCGAAAGCAAACAGCGGTAAGTTGAACTAGAAGAGCGATTTCAGGTCGTTGATTTTATCGTTGACCAGCCAGCCATAATAATTTTCTTCCGGCATTTTTTCCGGTTCTCCCGCAGCAACCCGATTGTTGTTTTCCGCCTTCAGCGCGTAGGCGCGGGCTTGCGGGTCACCGACATTATAAAGTGTGGCTGTCACGCCCGGATTGTCGGATATGTCAAAACCGGCAATATCCTTGTAGGCATCAATCGAGTTGCGAATGGTTGCAGCCATATACGGTAGCGTCAAATCGGGATCCATGATGGTGCGATACACTTCATTGGAATCCTTGACGTTGAGCGTTGGCAAGCCGGAAATCTTGTGAACAGTGTCAGTCATTTGCAGGGCAGTTAGTGGATTGAGCTGACCGAGACCAAAAGTCTGCCCCGCATAAAACGGTTGAAAAAATACCGCGCTGAAACGATTATCCGGAAAATCTGTCCCGTCGACCGTCTTGCCGCGGAATTGACTATTCCATACCCGCTCGCGGCAGGTCCACACCTCATTGCTGCCTTTTTTGTTCTTGCAATCATCGAACTGGGGTCGGTTGACAAAATCAGAGACCTGCTCGCCGTCATATTCAAATGATATGTCCGAAGAAACGTACGAAAGCGCCTTTACATAATAAGACTGTAGCCTGTCATAGGCATCAACATTGTAGGTATGCTCACCCACGATGGCTCCGGCCATGTGCAGCGGTGAAATGCCGAACTGCGCGGCAACAGATTTGATTTTTGAACGCAGCTTCGAATCAGACTGAAGCAATTTCAAAACCTTCTGGTACTTTGCTTCGTACGAAGACTTAAGCGCCGCAGTGCGCTTGGCCGAGGCTGCAGGAATTCCAGGCTGCTCAACATTCCTGTTGCCCTCCGGAACCAGCGTCAAAGCATAGGCGCAGGATGTCCCAAAGCAAACCACCATTGCTGCGGCCAAAATTGGGGCCAGGATTGTCTTTACGTGCATGATAATTTGCTTTTCCCGAATTCGGTGCAGCAATAGCCGCCAGAGCCCTTACGAGTCGAGGGGATTTCGCCACCGCTTGTGGCCGAATTCGGGCCAGGATAGGCAAACATCCACAAAATTATCCCGACCCCGCCCGTTAGGTCTTTGGCTGTTGCGCTGCTGCTACAGAATGAAGCGGGACAGATCCGTATTCTTCGCCAAAGCACCGACATGCTTGGTCACATAGGCCGCATCTATCTTGAACTCGGTGTTGTTCTTGTCGGGCGCGTCGTAGGAAATCTCGTCAAGCACCCGTTCCATCACCGTCTGCAAGCGACGAGCGCCGATGTTTTCAACCGAACTGTTGAGATCAACAGCAATATCGGCCAGCGCGTCCAGTGCATCATCCGTGAATTCAAGTCTCACGCCTTCTGTGCCCATCAGCGCAATATATTGCTTGATAAGTGAAGCCTCAGTCTCCGTCAAAATGCGTCGCATATCGTCGCGTGACAAAGCCGACAATTCCACGCGGATCGGCAGGCGGCCCTGCAATTCCGGCAAAAGATCAGACGGTTTGGCGACATGGAACGCACCAGAGGCAATGAACAGGATATGGTCCGTTTTTACTGGTCCATACTTTGTCGAGACAGTTGTCCCTTCGATCAGCGGGAGCAAATCACGTTGCACGCCTTCGCGGGATACACCGGCTCCCGCTCCGCCGTCACGCGAAGCGATTTTGTCGATTTCGTCGAGGAAAACAATGCCGTTGTCCTCCGTCGCACGCACAGCTTCGCGGTTGATCTGGTCTTGATCAATCAATTTGTCAGACTCATCATCAACCAAAAACTCATAGGAATTCTTGACGGTTGTCTTCAGCTTCTTGGTCCGCCCGCCCATCGCTTTGCCAAGCATATCTGAAAGATTCATGACGCCGATGTTGCCGCCTGGCATGCCGGGAATCTCGAACGAAGGCTGGCCGGAATCAGCGACTTCAATCTCGATGTCCTTTTCATCCATCTCGCCATCCCGCAATTTTTTGCGGAAATTGTCGCGCGTCGCCGGGCTCGCAGTCTTGCCCACAAGCGCATCCAGAACACGCTCTTCCGCGTTGATATGCGCCTTGGCCTTCACATCCTCTCGTCTTTTTGCGCGGATCAATGCAATTCCGGCTTCAACAAGGTCGCGGATGATCTGCTCAACATCACGGCCGACATAACCGACTTCGGTGAATTTCGTTGCTTCAACCTTGATAAACGGTGCACCGGCAAGTTTGGCCAGACGGCGTGAGATTTCCGTCTTGCCGACGCCCGTGGGTCCGATCATCAAAATGTTTTTCGGCATCACTTCTTCACGCATCTGGCCATCCAGCTGCTGGCGCCGCCAGCGATTGCGCAGGGCGATGGCCACTGCGCGTTTTGCATCCTTCTGGCCGATTATGTGGCGGTCGAGTTCAGAAACAATTTCGCGGGGAGAAAATGTGGTCATGGGAAAAAGATTATCCTTGTCTGAGTCTACCAGAAGATAGGTTGCGCGCTTTGCTGTTTCCATAGGCAAATCATGGAAGGCCCTGGCTTGTCTGCGCACACTCCCTTGCTTGCGTAAAATGTTTTGACCGTCGCCGGCTTCGATCTAGAATGAGGGTCTGCCGCAAGCGCGCATAAGGAGCAATACCTTGCCAGACATCACCATCAGCCGTTCCGATACCCCATCCAAGGCGCGATACGAGGCCCGTGTCGAAGGCATCGAAGAGCCGGGGGAACTCACAATATCCAAAGTTTCCGATGTGCTGATCATTGCCGATCACACATATGCGCCGGAAAGCATGCGCGGCATGGGCGTTGCATCGGCATTGGTCAATCGGCTCATTTCAGACGCTCGCGCTGCAGGCCAACGCATCATTCCTCTTTGTCCCTACGTCAAAGCGCAAGCCGGCAAACATCGCGAAGACTGGGCCGATGTCATCCAGTGGTGATGTAACCACAAAATTAGTTACGCCTCTGGATCCAAATCAGCCTCCGGATTGTCGAGCGCCATCATCAGCGCCGGACCGAATTCACTGGTTCGCGTGTCAAACGGCACAAAACCCGCCTTGGCGTAAGCCTTGATCGCCGCCGCATTGGACGGATCAGGATCAATGATCAGGCGAACTGCGCCTTCTTCAAACAAAAGTTCGGCCAGTGCCTTCAAGATCGCGCTGCCGTGGCCACTGTTCAGGTCAGACACCTCGCCGATCGAAAGGTCGATGCCAATCGTGCCGAATGGCTGGTCCTGATAGGGGTGCGCTTCTTCCATGTGCGGATCATATGTCTGAACGTAGGCAACGGGCTTGCCGCTCAGTTCGACAATCATCGGCTCGAAAGACTCCGAGTCTAGATTTTCGAGGATTTGGGCTAATTCCACCTCTGGTTCGCCCCACCATTCCTGCCAATGTGGCGAGGAAAGCCAACCCTTTATGAGCGTCGCATCTTTCTTGGTCAGCGCGCGAAAATCATAATCTTGATTCTTGGGCATTTCGTTCAGCCCTTGGCCGCCGCCAATAGTTTCGGAGCCGAATCTGCTTCAAGTGTCTCCAAAATAACCAAATCATTGGTGTAAACACAGATGTCTGCGGCAATCTTCATCGCCTTGCGGGCAATCTCTTCAGCATCCTTGTCTGTATCGGATAAAGCGCGGGCCGCCGCGAGCGCATAGTTGCCGCCCGAACCAATGGCCATTATGCCTTCTTCCGGCTCCAGTACATCGCCGTTACCCGTAAGACCAAGCGTCACGGATTTGTCGGCAACAATCATCATGGCTTCCAGGCGCCGCAGATAACGGTCCGTGCGCCAATCTTTTGCCAGTTCCACGCAGGCGCGGGTCAATTGGCCCGGATACTGCTCGATTTTTGCTTCAAGCCGCTCCAGAAGCGTGAAGGCGTCGGCGGTGGCTCCTGCAAAACCGGCAATCACCGAGCCGTTGCCGAGGCGTCGCACCTTCCGTGCATTGCCCTTCATTACGGTCTGGCCGAGCGAAACCTGCCCGTCACCGGCAATGACGACCTTGCCGCCTTTGCGCACGCTTATTATTGTTGTCATCACATTCTCCTTTGGCGACCCTGTTCAAGCTTCAAATCGACAGCCATCCGGATCCCGTTCGTGTTGCCTGTATGTATGAACCCTGTTGCGAAATGCAAACTGAGGATGCGCATGAAAACTTTTCATTCTCGGCAGAGGCTGATAAGAGCGCGTCAACCAGCCAGAGGATCATGCCGTGTCTGCAAAGCGCTCCGCCACCATCAGCCGTTCCACAAAGGAAACGGCAATTGAAGTGACTGTCAATCTGGATGGAACGGGCAGCCATGACATTGCCACCGGCATCGGCTTTTTCGATCACATGCTCGAACAGCTGTCGCGCCACTCCCTGATTGACATGACGGTACGCGCCAATGGCGATCTGCATATCGATGATCACCATACTGCAGAAGACACCGGCATTGCGCTCGGTCAGGCGATTTCCAAAGCGCTCGGCGAACGCCGGGGGATCAACCGGTATGCTTCGCTCGATCTGGCAATGGACGGTACGCTGACCAAGGCTGCAGTGGATGTTTCAGGTCGCCCGTTCCTTGTCTGGAACGTGAATTTTTCCGCACCGAAGATCGGCACGTTTGACACCGAACTGGTGCGCGAGTTCTTCAACGCATTGGCGCAAAACGGCGGCATGACGCTGCACGTCATGAATCACTATTTCGACAACAACCATCATTTGGCCGAAACTTGCTTCAAGTCGGTGGCCCGCGTTTTGCGCACGGCCGTTGAAATCGACCCGCGCCAGAAGGATGCGATCCCTTCCACCAAGGGTACGCTTGTCGTTTGAGGATGATTTGATGGCCAGCTATGTTGTCATGACCGATCCGAATGACCGGACCGGCGCAAGGGTGAGTTTCGTTCGCGACGGCTTTACATTTGTTGGCTTCCTGCTGCCGCTGGTCTGGCTGTTATGGAATCGCCTGTGGCTGGAAGCTGCGTTGCTGTTCGCTGCTTTCGGCTTGATCGGATATGCAGCCTTTCTCGTCGTTGGCGACAAAGCGCCGGAACTCATGCCGTTTGTCTCGATGGCATTTGGCCTACTATGCGGGCTTGAAGGCCCAGCGCGGCTGGTTGCCGATCTTGAGCGCCGTGGTATGAAAGTCTCCGAAGTCATCGTCGCCTCATCGCGCCGCATGGCGGAGGAAATCTTCGCCGGCCGGTTTGATTTTGCTTCACCGGTGCAAACACCCTCTTCCCGCGCGTTCCAGCCGGTCTCAAGCCGCAGTCTCATTCCCTTGACCGGTGCGTCATGACAATGCGCGTTGCGATCATCGACTATGGATCAGGAAATCTGCGTTCCGCCACAAAAGCCTTCGAGCGCGCCGCCCGAGAATCGGGGGTCAATGCAGATATCATTCTGACCGCAAACGCAGAAATCGTTCGCACTGCAGACCGTATAGTTTTGCCCGGAGTTGGCGCCTATGCCGACTGCAAGGCTGGCCTTGCCCATGTGCCGGGCATGATCGAAGCTTTGCAGGAAGCAGTGATCACACGCGCCAATCCGTTCCTCGGCATTTGTGTTGGTATGCAGCTGATGTCTTCGCGCGGCCTTGAAAAGACCGTCACTGAAGGTCTGGATTGGATCAAGGGCGACGTCGTTGAAATGACGCCATCAGATCCAACGCTTAAAATCCCGCAGATCGGCTGGAACACAATTGACCTGAAAAAGCCGCACCCGTTGTTTGACGGCATCAAAACAGGCGAAAGCGGCCTGCACGCGTATTTCGTCCACTCCTACCATTTCGCCGCGTCCAATCCTGATGATGTTCTGGCTGTCACCGATTACGGCGGGACGGTGACTGCCGCTGTCGCGCGGGACAATATGGTGGGAACACAGTTCCATCCGGAAAAGAGCCAGACGCTGGGTCTGGCCCTGATCGCCAATTTTTTAAGGTGGAAACCGTGATCCTTTTCCCAGCCATCGACCTCAAGGACGGCCAGTGCGTGCGCCTCAAACTCGGTGAGATGGCCAGCGCCACCGTGTACAATGAAAACCCGGCAGCGCAGGCGAAGGCGTTTGAAGATCAGGGCTTCAAATGGCTGCACGTGGTGGATCTCAACGGCGCGTTTGAAGGACAGTCGGTCAATGGCGCAGCGGTCGAGGCCATTTTGAAGGCGACCAAAAACCCGGTCCAGCTCGGCGGCGGCATACGGACGCTCAAACATATCGAAAGCTGGCTAAGCAAAGGTCTCACCCGCGTCATTCTCGGCACAATCGCCGTGCGCGATCCGGAGTTGGTGAAGGAAGCCTGCAGGCTGTTTCCGGGACAAGTTGCCGTCGGCATTGACGCCAAGGGCGG
>JANMEX010000086.1:0-6609 GCA_031377485.1 Phyllobacteriaceae bacterium | reverse complement strand
CTGCAAAACCTGCCTGTCGCAGCGCTCGAACCTGTGCACTTCAATTCGCGCCACGCAAGGCCAAGGCCTTATGCCGGATCAGACCTCGCGGTTTTCCTGTGACGGCGGCGAAGTGTTCCATTACATGGGATGTTCAACCTTCTCGAATTTTACCGTGCTGCCGGAAATCGCGCTGGCGAAAGTCCGTGAAGACGCGCCGTTCGACAAGATTTGTTACATCGGCTGCGGCGTGACGACGGGTATCGGTGCTGTCATTTACACTGCCAAGGTTCGTCCCGGCTCCAACGTCGTCGTATTTGGTCTGGGCGGTATTGGACTGAATGTCATTCAGGGCGCGCGCATGGTTGGTGCGGACAGAATTATCGGCGTCGACCTAAACCCGTCAAAAGTTGAAATGGCAAAGAAATTCGGCATGACGCATTTCGTCAATCCTGATGTTGTCGGACGCGACAAGGTGGTCCAGGCGATTCAGGATTTGACCGACGGCGGCGCTGACTATTCGTTTGAATGCATAGGCAATGTCCATACGATGCGGCAGGCACTGGAATGCACTCATCGTGGCTGGGGAGAATCGATTATCATTGGCGTGGCGCCATCTGGCACGGAGATATCCACCCGACCCTTCCAATTGGTGACCGGTCGAGTGTGGAAAGGCTCTGCTTTTGGTGGCGCAAGAGGTCGCACGGATGTGCCAAAAATCGTTGATTGGTATATGGATGACAAGATAAACATTGATGATCTTATCACCCACACCATGCCGTTGACGGAAATCAACACGGCATTTGACCTGATGCATGAGGGTAAGTCGATCCGTTCAGTCGTGACGTTTTAATTCCGACTGATGGATACATATGCGGGCGGCAAATCCAATCTGCGCGGCATCATTTACATGCTTATTGGCGCAGGAAGCTTCGTGCTCAATGACAGCATGATGAAGCTGGTGATGGAGCATGCACCGCCATATCAGACGCTGTTTCTGCGGGGAGCTTTCGCCTTTTTGTGGGCAATTCCACTTCTCACAGCGCTCGGCCACTGGAAAGATTTGCCAAAAGCCATGAACGGCTTCGTATTTGCGCGCGGGATATTTGAGGTCATGGCTATCATGACTTTCATTTTGGCCCTTGCGTACGCACCACTCGGGCATGTGACTGCAATCTTTCAAACCTTGCCGATGCTGATTTTGGTTGGAATGGCAGCCTTTCATCGGGAACGAATTGACGGATTGCGTTGGGCATTGGTGGTGGCGGGGTTCCTTGGCGCGTTGCTTGTTGCCCAGCCCGGTTTCGGGTCCACATCGCCCTTTGCGCTGCTGGCATTTGCAACTGCTTTTTTTGCAGCCCTGCGGGACCTTATCGGAAGGCGTATTCCGGCAACGACGCCAGTCCTGGTTTCAACGTTCGTGACCAATTTTCTCGTCATGGTGTCGGCCGCTGTCGCAGGGCTGTCTTTTGAGAACTGGGTCATGCCAACTAACGGCAATTATCTGATGCTGGCCGGCACCGGTTTGCTCGTCACAATCGGCCATATGTTCACTTTTCTTGCGTTCAAACATGCGCAGGCGCAGGCCGTGGCTCCTTTCTACTATTCATTCATGGTGTGGGCGGTTGCTCTTGGTTTTGTGATTTTCGGCGATGTACCAAACACCTTGGCCATCTTTGGCATGCTGCTCATCCTGTTCAGCGGGCTGGCCGTTATTTACCTTGAGCGCCGCACACCTCAACAGCATCCTTGATCGACGGTCAAAGCATAATTGCAATGCAATATGTTGTGGCTTGACAGGCTGTTGCGGCTGGCCTCCCACTGCAAAAGATGTTTGATCGGCCAAGACTCAAGGGGATGTTTGAGGATGCGCGCAGCCAGAATGACCCTATTTTTGTCAGCGCTAATGCTGGCATTTGCCGAATTGTCGTCCTGCACGACCGCAAACCTTGGGGCCGGAATAAAGGCTGATACGACACCCGCGCCAAAGGCTGCACAAACTGAAACAGAGATTGCACCATTGAACGAAACGGACACCGTTACAGCGTTGTTGCAGCCATTAGCAAAACTTGCGCCCGATACGGTCGAGGCGGCACTTCACGATAACAAGGCATCAAAAATTCCTTATATTGGTGTATGGGCAGCCGATGATGCGGGCTGTGCGCAAATTGATCAGGCGGGTTACCAAAGTTTTGCTGTGATCACCTCCAAATCCATCCGGCAATTTGAAGAAAAATGCACATTCAGCGCCACACCGCCGACGTCCAATCCAACAAGTATCGAAGCAATGTGTACTGCCGGAGGAAGTAAGGCACCGAGAGCAATCACGATTTTGACAACGGCAATTGGCGGGCTTCAGATCGTCAATATGCCCGCTGTAAATCCAGTGGAATATGTCAGGTGTGAACTGCCAAAGTGAATTGATTATGCATTTGGATCGTCATGAATTGGGATCTGACCACTTTGGCCTGCGCATCTCAAATGTCGGCCCGGGTATCGCATAATCAAGATAGCCAAGCCGGGAAACCAATCCTGCTTTTTCGAAATCAAAACGGCCACTTGTAATCATATCCCCGTCGATATGAACCCCGACGACTTCTCCGATGACCATCTGAATTCCGGAGCCGCTTCCAGACAAAAGTCGGGGTTCTATAATCTCGGTCACTTTGCACTCGAGCGCAGCGGCGATGCCTTTGACGCGTGGCGTTGCGACGAGTTGCGAGTGCTCCGGCTCAAGGCCCGCATATTCAAACTCGCTCGAACCGCGCGGTGCGTCAACAGACGTCTTGACCATAGCCTCCGCAAATTTTCGGGTCACGATGTTGACCACAAACTCGCCGGTCTCTGCAGCAAAAACCATTGAGTCTTTCCTGCCGCCAGATGCGAACGCAACAAGCCACGGATTGTCACTCAATGCGTTAAAGTAGGAATAGGGAGCAAGGTTTAACCGCCCATCATTTGCCCGCGTTGAAATCCACCCGATCGGCCGCGGCGCGACGAGCGCCTTGAATGGATCATGTGGCAAGCCATGATTGCGCTTTTGCGGTTCGTAGAACATGGATTAGCCCTGCCAAGGGCCAGTGTAGTTGGACATGACGGAAGACGGTTCCGGGCGCTGACGGTCAGGAACCTTCACATCAACAGTGCCGATATGAACGAAACCGATAACGCGTTCCTCCGGTGCGAGACCTAGAAATGCACGGCTTGGCGCGTCGTCTGCGTACCAGTTGGAAACCCAATTTCCATTGTACCCATAGGCGTGTGCAGCCAACAGTAACGCAAACGCGGCATTGCTGCCGGAAAGAAATTTTTCCCAATCAGGTATGCGAGGATGCTCTCGCGGCACAGATACCACGCCAACTATAAGCGGTGCCCGAGTAAACCGTGCCTTTTCTTGCTCAATTCGCTGTGGCGTCAACTCTCCTTCGATCTCTCCTGCCCGCCTGGCAAAAAACTCGCCAATGTCCTGGCGGACGGAGCCGCGATAAACAATAAATCGCCATGGCTGTAGCAATCCATGATCCGGCACACGGGTTGCGATGCGGATCATTGCTTCAAGTTCAGCATCATTTGGAGCTGGTTCATGGATCACGGAAATCGGGGCGGATTTGCGGGATAGGAGAAAGTCGATAGCGGATTGGTTCAAGATTGCGATTCCCGTTTGCAGCATTGTGCGACATATGGGAAACCAAAGAAGAATTGTCAGGTAAAAACTGCGACCTCTGCCATGAAATCGCCGCCTGCCGGGAGTTGAACGGTGAATATGAACTCCTACCGCCATTCTCAAATGCTGGCTTTTGGGCTGCTCGCTTGCGTTTTGGCAGCTACATCAAGCGTTTATGCAGAAGAGACGTTAAAGCTGCCAAAACTGGTTTTTCCCGGTGCAAGCAATTATGCTCCAACGACAAAAAGTGTAACTGCCGTTCCGACGAACATGCGCGAGCTAACGCTTGCGGCCAAGCTTTCCGAAACTGATGATCTTTTGCTTGAAGGTTTGGTGTGGCGGATATTCAAGCCAGACGCTAGCGACGACGGTAAGCTGCCATTAATTGCGACGGCAAACGGTGGTACAACCCGGTTTGCGCTGGAGCCGGGAAGTTATCTGGTTCACGCTGCGTTCGGGCGTGCCGGAATCACCAAACGCATCACGCTTACCACAGATAACCGCGAGGAAATCCTTGTTCTGGATGCCGGTGGGCTGAAGCTGAATGCTGTACTTTCTGGTGGTGTGCGGATACCTCGCGACAAGCTCCGCTTTTCAATTTATTCGGGTGATGAGCAAACCAACGGAGAGCGGGCACTGATCCTGCCGGACGCCAAGCCTGAGGATATAATCCGGCTCAATTCTGGCACTTATCATATCGTCTCGAACTATGGTTCCGAAAATGCGATCATCCGTGCAGACCTTCGCGTTGAGGCAGGCAAGCTGACTGAGGCGACTGTCGAGCATAAGGCAGCGGAACTGACCTTGAAGCTTGTCCGGGAAGCCGGAGGCGAAGCGCTGGCAGATACCGCTTGGTCGGTGCTTAACCCTTCCGGTGAAGTGATAAAGGAAAGTGTTGGTGCATTTTCTTCAATGGTTTTGGCGGAAGGTGACTACACTGTCATTGCCAAGAACAAGGACAAGCTTTTCCAGCGCGATTTCACCGTCATCGCTGGCAAGAACCAGGATGTGGAAGTGCTTGTCACGCAACAGGCCCAAACGCCAGAGACTAGCCCCGCAGGCGGCTGAGCGACCGCCGTGGCTTCTCGACTGGCGCGAGCGAAAAAACCGCGTTGTAAAGCATGTCCAACAGGACCTTGCGGTCCGCGATGCACGACAATTCGGTCCAAGGCAGGATTTCACCTACCGTGACGCCAATTGATTTGCCACGAAGGCGGCGAAACTCGCGGACCAACAACGAAAGACGTAAGGTCAATGAAAGTCTGCTTGCAAGATGAAACAGCCGCCCGTTTTGACCTGAAAAATGAATTGGAACGACAGAGGCGCCGGCGGCCTGAATGAGCTTTGCCGGAAACATCTTCCACGGCAAATCTTCGGCCTTTCCAAAGACCTTGCGCGCAGTCGCAACACCGCCAGATGGAAAGACAACGATGGTTACCCCCTGCTTCAACAGGCGGACAGCCTCGTGGCGTGTCTTCATGTTGAGTGCCAACGCTTCTTTTGTTTCATCAAAGGAAACGGGCAGCGCATACGGCTCCATTTCTTTTATCTTCATCAGATCGTTGTTGATCAGCACCTTGAACGGACGCCCGAGTTTTTCCGCCAGAGCCAGAACAGCGACCCCGTCACCGATCCCGAATGGATGATTTGCGACCAAAACAAGCGGTCCGTCAGGCAAATTCTTGGGTGGCCATTGTTGGGCAAGTCCAAGCTGAACGTCGATGAGTTCCAGCATCTGCCCGAATACACGCTCTCCCGTCGGCACGATCTCGTTGCGCCAGATGTTGTAAAGGGCAAAATATTTATTGCGGCCCGATAGGCCTTCCACCGAACGGATCACCCATCTTTTGAAGCGTGGTTGACCCGGGTTTGCGTAAGAAAATTCATCGAACTGCATGCTGTGCCCCAAGCACGAGGAAGAATGACTTGGCATGACCCAAAGACATGACAGTCATATGAAACACCCCGCCACCACGATGACAGCGGGATGTTTACATTCAGTTGAGTTTCGCCTTTTTTCGCAGAAGATCTGGCGGCGTCGCTTCATTGACGAGAGCAGCAATGGCGTCGGACAATGACATTTCCGACTGATCGCGGGAGCCGAAGCGGCGGATGTTAACAGTTCGCTCTTCAGCCTCGCGCTTGCCGCAGACCAGAAGAACAGGAACCTTGGCCAGCGAATGTTCGCGGACCTTGTAGTTGATCTTCTCGTTGCGAACGTCAACTTCGGCAAGCATGCCTGCGTCCTTCAGCAGTGTCCGCACTTCCTGCGCATAATCGTCCGCTTCCGAAGTGATTGTTGCGACCACCACCTGCAACGGCGCGAACCAGAGTGGCATGTGACCGGCAAAGTTTTCTATCAGAATGCCAAGGAAACGTTCCATCGAGCCGCAAATGGCACGATGCACCATAGCCGGCTGCTTCTTATTCGATTCCTGATCGATGTAGAAGGCACCGAACCTTTCGGGAAGATTGAAGTCGACCTGCGTTGTGCCGCACTGCCAATCACGGCCGATGGCATCGCGAAGCACATATTCGAACTTGGGACCGTAGAAAGCGCCCTCGCCCGGATTGATCATCGTCTTGATCAACCCGCCGGATTCCGCTTCTATCCGCTCAAGAACCTTGGTCATGATCTCTTCCGCGTGATCCCAGTTTTCATCTGAACCGACACGTTTTTCAGGACGGGTCGACAGTTTCACCGTTATGCCGGAGAAGCCGAAGTCCGCGTAGGTCGTCAGGATCAGGTTGTTGATGCGCATGCATTCGGATGCGAGCTGATCCTCGGTACAGAAAATGTGGGCATCGTCTTGCGTGAAACCACGCACGCGCATCAGGCCATGCAAGGCACCCGATGGCTCATAGCGATGGACGTTGCCAAATTCTGCAAGCTTTATAGGTAGATCGCGGTAAGACTTCAGACCGTGCTTGAAGATTTGGACATGACCGGGGCAGTTCATCGGCTT
>JANMEX010000076.1:0-5440 GCA_031377485.1 Phyllobacteriaceae bacterium | reverse complement strand
TGGCAGCTGCGGTCTTCTGGGTCGCGCTTTCAAGGCTGCGTGTTGCCCGAAAAATCTACGCCGTCGGCTCCAATCCGGACGCCGCCGTCATGGCAGGCATAAACACGTCACGGGTGGTGTTCTCAACTTTCGTGCTGTCCGGCGCACTGGCGGGCCTTGCCGGCTTCATTTTCCTCGCCAAATTCGGCAACATCACAGTTGTGGCCGGTCTCGGCTTTGAGCTGAAAGCAGTTGCGGCGGTCGTCGTAGGCGGGGTCAATATTTTCGGCGGATCGGGTTCAATCGTCGGCGTTCTTCTCGGCACGGTTCTGGTCGATACGATCGACAACAGCCTCACCCGTTGGGCGGTCGTTTCGGAGTTCTGGCGCGATGCGCTGCTCGGCATGCTGATCATGACTGCCGTTGTTGCCGACACCTACATGAGCCGTTCGTTTGGCCGCATGAAAAGCAAAGCTGGAATGGACGCGGCAAAGGATGCTGCCAAGACTGCGCAACCAGCAAAAGTACCGGGAGCAAATATCTGATGGCCAACTCAACCCCGTCAATTCTCGCGCGCTTCGGCACATGGGAAGGCCTGTTGCTGATTATCCTTATCGTTACCGTTTCGGTAAACGCGGCCATCGTGCCGCAATTCCTGACGCTGCAAAACCAGATCAACCTTTTCCAGCTGTCGATTGAGAAGATCATCGTGGCGCTCGCCATGACCTTCATCATCATCAATGCCGAGATTGATCTTTCTGTCGCGTCGGTCATGGGCCTTTCGGCCTGCGCGTTTGCGGTGCTGGTGCAGGCAGGCGTTCCGGCAAGCCTTGCCATAATCCTGTGCCTTGCGCTTGGTGCTGTGGCAGGTGGTATCAATGCCTTTTTCATCGCATGCGCCGGGATACCCTCGCTCGTTGTCACACTTGCCATGCTTATTGGCTTTCGCGGCTTTGCTCGTGTTCTGCTAGAAGATCAGGGGCTTGGCGGATTTCCCGAATGGTTCAACAGCCTTGGCCGCGATCCGTTTCTGGGGCCGTTCCCGCTGTCACTGGTGACATTTGCCGTACTGTTCGTCATCGCTGCGATCATTCTTCACCGGTCCGGCTTTGGACGCGAAGTGTTCGTCATTGGCAACAATGCCGACATGGCGCGCTATTCAGGTGTGCAGGTCAAGCGGGTCAAAGCCATCCTGTTCATCGGAACCGGTGTGATCGCGGCGCTTGCCGGTCTATTTTACGCGGCCCGCCTGGCTTCCGTGCGCGGCGATGCGGCCAACGGTTTCGAGCTCGACATCATCACCATGGTGCTGCTCGGCGGCGTCAGCATTTTCGGCGGCAAGGGCTCGATCATCGGCGTTCTGTTCTCGATTCTGATTGTGCTGAATCTGCGCAATGGCATGGCACTGATGAACATTACGGGGCATATCCAGACCGCCGTCATTGGCATACTCTTGATCATGTCGGTGCTTGGTCCCAATCTGGCCGAGCGTGCCAAATCCTTCGGCAAGGCAGGCGCTTCGGCCTGAACATTTCTGCGGAGTTTTCCATGGAACGTTACGCTTTCAAAATGTTTCTAAATCCGGGCATGGAGGCGGAATACAAGCGCCGCCATGACACGATCTGGCCGGAACTGGTGCAATTGCTCCACGAAGCCGGTGTCTCGGACTATTCAATCTATCTCGATCCGGACACCAACATCTTGTTCGGCGTCCTGCAGCGCCATGAAAAGCATGGCATGGAAGGCCTGCCCGACCATCCGGTGATGAAGCGCTGGTGGGCCTACATGGCTGACATCATGCGCACAAACGAGAAAAGCGAGCCGGTCGCCATCCCGCTTGAATCCGTATTTTATATGAAATGACGACACCGGCGCCGCGATATGTTGCCGTCTTTGACGTCGGCAAGACCAATGCCAAACTGGCGATTGTTGACACATCGACAATGTCCGAGTGCGCAGTGCGCAAGACCGCAAATACCGTACTGCGCGACGGCCCCTATCCGCATTTTGACATGGAGCGGCTCTGGTCGTTTCTTCTTGGCTCGCTCAAGGAGTTGAACACAGATTTTCCGGTCAGCGCAATCTCCATCACGACACATGGCGCCAGTGGCGCGCTGGTCAAGGAAGACGGGACGCTCGCGCTGCCTGTGCTGGACTATGAGCACACCGGCCCTGACGAATTGCATAATGATTATGATGCAGTCCGCCCTCCTTTCGAACATACATTTTCTCCTCGACTTCCGATAGGCTTGAACCTCGGCGCACAGCTTTTTTGGCAACAGCAGCGGTTTCCCAAAGAGTTTGCCGCCGCGCGATACATGCTGAACTTGCCGCAATACTGGGCCATGCGCATGTCAGGTATTGCCGCGAGTGAGGCGACGTCACTTGGCTGTCACACGGATTTATGGAATCCGGCGGCGGGAACATTCTCGACAATGATTGACGCCCTTGGCTGGGCGCGACTGTTCCCGAAAGTCCATTCGGCCTTTGACGCACTGGGTGGGTTGCTGCCGGAGCTTTGCGCGCAGACCGGGGTGCGACCTGGTGTGCCGGTCCACTGTGGCATCCATGATTCCAACGCGTCACTGCTGCCGCATCTCATGTCCCGTACACCGCCGTTTTCGGTCGTCTCAACCGGCACTTGGGTGATCATACTGTCTTCCGGCGGCGATCTTCAGCACCTTGATCCGGCCCGTGACACGCTGGCAAACAGTGATGCGTTTGGCCGGCCGGTTGCCTCTGCGCGATTCATGGGCGGTCGTGAGTTTGAAGTCCTGACGGCTGCAAGCGGGGTAAGTGGCCAGTCGGACATGGATGAAGTGCTTGAAAAATCGATCCTTTTGCTGCCATCCGTCGAAACCGGCTCGGGGCCGTTTCCGGGACGAAAAGCCGAATGGTTGCCTGAACGGCCCGCAGCGCATCTTGTCCCGGCAGCCGCCTCGCTGTACCTCGCCATGATGACAGCGACCTCGCTCACACTCACGGGCGCGAAGGGTGAGGTCATTGTCGAAGGCCCGTTGGCACGCAACCGCGCTTTTCTCGACATGTTGTCGGTGGCAACCGGCAGACCGGTTCTGACCAGCGCATCTTCGACCGGGACCAGCATTGGCGCGGCCCTTCTGGCCATGGGGAAGGATACGAGGTTTGCAAACCCATCCGAAGCCATTGCGGCGCCCTCCGGCCCATATGCGGAACGCTTGATTAAATGGCGCGATCTGTGGCTGGAGAAGACCGGCAGCTAATTTCGGGCAAGAACATATTCGCGAGTGGCAGCGTCGAAATCCCTGATTTCGTAACCTGCGTCGAAGTGACGAAGCATGAGACCCCGCACCCGCAAGCGATCGCTGAGAGCCTCGTCACGGTCATTTTTGAGCAAGGCATCAAAGTCTGCCGGAATGGAAATCCGCACCTCGTTTGGGTGCGCCAATAGTGCGCCAATTGCCGGGTGAACCCGCGCCAAAACCCGCGCCGAATTGAGGTGCCAATCCACCAAAAGCCTGTCGGACGGCGCACCCCCATTGAGGCCGGCCATTTCACCATAATAGTCTTTCAGGTAGGTTGATGCGACACCGCCAAGGCGATTGATGTTGAGATTGGCGTTGACGACCCGAAGCGGATCATAGGTCCAGCGCACATGGGTTATGTCGCGCGCCAGACACCAGTTGCGCTGATGCCATTTGAGCTTGAGGCCAAGACCGGAACCGCGCGCATCGGGATGAACGGCAAGCCGGTGCGAGTGTTGGACTGAAGGCTCGCGTGTTGGAAAACCGAACACGTAGCCCATCAGTCGATCGTCTATAAATGCACCGGCAACCAACCCGCCTTCGTGTTGGATTACCATCATCAGATCGGCAGGATCGGGGGTGTCGTCCCTGCCCCAGACGATCCGCTGCAGTTCTTCCGCAGCGTTCATTTCGGCGATGCCGGACAAATCGCGGAAGGTAAAACCGCTCAACGACCGAACTCCTCTTTGGAAAGAGTCATGGTTTCGAGGAAATCAAAGTCAAGGTGCACACCGATGCCCGGACCTGGCGGCACGGCCATGGTCCCGTCGACGGCTTCAAGTGATTCCTTGATGATGTCGCGGGCGAAGTAGCGGCTGGAACTGGATGTGTCGCCTGGCTTGCGAAAATTCGGCAGCGTTGACAGATGAATGTTATGCGCGCGGCCGATGCCGGCCTCAAGCATGCCGCCGCACCAGACCGGAAGCCCGTAAGACGCACAAAGATCGTGAATGCGACGTGCTTCCTGATGGCCTCCGACGCGGCCGACCTTGATGTTGATGACGCGCGTCGCATCGCTCTGCAGCGCCTTGCGTGCGTCAATGGAGGAGCGGATGCTTTCGTCGAGGCATATCGCTGTGTCGATGCGGCTCTGCAACACGGCATGATCGTGGATATCGTTCCATGCCAGCGGCTGTTCGATATATTCCAGACCAAACTTGTCGAGGCCGCGCATTACGGACATGTCAGAGAGTGAATATGCGGCGTTGGCATCAACGCTGAGGCGCACATCTGGCATTGCGGCGCGTACGGCCGCGACCAGTTCGACATCATGACCGGGCATGATCTTGAGTTTGACACGCTTGTAACCGAGTGCGTGATGCGCTTTGGCGCGTTCAATTGTGCCGGGGATGTCACCAATGCCGAGCGACACGCCGACATCGACTTTATCGCCGATGCCGCCGAGTGCGGCTTTCAACGGCAAACCAAGCCACTTGGACCAAAGATCCCAGAACGCCATTTCAACCAGCGCCTTGGTCATCTGATGGCCGCGCCAGTGGGCCATGGTTTGCTCGATGGCAGCAGGGTTTTCAAAGCTGCAATGAACCAGCGACGGCAGGATGCCATCGCGCAAAAGCATCATGGAACTGGCAATCGTCTCGTCAAGATAGTCGGGCAGCGGATCGACAACGCCTTCGGCGTAGCCCTCAAGATCGCCGCTGCGCAGGGTCAGCAGCGGGAAAGTCTTGGAGACCATGGTGCCAGTCGAGATGGTGAAAGGGTTGAGGAGCGGCAATTTGACGAGCCGCAACTCAATGCTGTCGATCATGAGTAGCCCGCGTTCATTACCTGCCATGTTCCGCCCTCGCCTGATTTTTGGCGACAGTATCAGGGAGGGAAATGAAGCGTAAGCGGCGCTATTGTCATTTGGCTGAAGAAATTTGCTGTGAAGGCGCCGAAAATATCTAAAGTGACAACGTCGCCTGCGCCCGCGTGAGCCCCCATCCCAGCATTTCCGCCGCGCGCTCCAGCGTTGCGGACTCGGTGTAGCAGCGCAGTTCAGGCGCGTTTCCTGAGGCGCGGTAGTGGACCACATCGCCGGTCTTCAGAACAACGCGCACGCCGTCAATGGCGTCAAACCCGGCAATGGTTCCTGCTGTGGAGAAATGCGTTTCGCGTGTGGCGCTGTTCAACAGGCTTTCCAGGAATGGTCCTGTGCGGTCCGGTCCGACATGCTC
>JANMEX010000049.1:0-2159 GCA_031377485.1 Phyllobacteriaceae bacterium | reverse complement strand
ACTCCGTCTCGTTGAAGGATGATTTCCTGCGCGCTGTCGAAAAGGACGGCGACTGGAACCTCACCGCCCGCAAGGACGGCAAGGTGATGAAGACGCTCAAAGCCCGCGATCTGTGGGAAAAAATCTCCTACGCCGCATGGGCATCGGCCGATCCCGGCCTGCACTACAACACGACCATGAATGACTGGCACACATGCCCGGCCGCCGGTCCCATCCGCGCGTCGAACCCGTGCTCGGAATACATGTTCCTTGACGACACCGCCTGCAATCTGGCCTCGCTGAACCTTATCCAGTTCCGCGGAAAAGACGGCACGTTCAACATCGAGGCCTACGAACATGCCGTCCGTCTGTGGACCGTCGTGCTCGAAATCTCCGTTGCCATGGCGCAGTTCCCGTCCAAGGAAATCGCCCGCCTGAGTTACGAATATCGCACACTTGGCCTCGGCTTTGCCAACATCGGCGGCCTGTTGATGACCAATGGCGTGCCGTACGATAGCAAGGAAGGCCGCGCCATCTGCGGTGCGCTGTCTGCCATCATGACCGGCGTGTCCTACGCAACCTCCGCTGAAATGGCGGGCGAACTTGGCGCGTTCCAGGATTATCCGCGCAACGCCGACAACATGCTGCGCGTCATCCGCAACCATCGCCGCGCCGCCCATGGCATTTCACAAGGCTACGAGAAGCTCGCCGTTGAACCGGTGGCGCTGATTGCCGAAGATTGCCCGGATGCGCGCCTTGTCGCCCATGCCCGCAATGCCTGGGATCTGGCGCTGTCGCTGGGCGAGAAGCACGGCTTCCGCAATGCGCAGGCCACCGTTGTTGCCCCCACCGGCACCATCGGTCTCGTGATGGATTGCGATACCACCGGCATCGAACCGGACTTTGCACTGGTCAAGTTCAAGAAGCTCGCCGGTGGCGGCTACTTCAAGATCATCAACAATGCGGTTCCCGAAGCCCTGCGCACGCTTGGCTATTCGGAAAGCCAGATTGCCGAGATCGAGGTCTATGCGCTTGGCCATGGCAATCTCAATCAGGCGCCCGGCATCAACGCCGCCTCGCTGCGCGCCAAGGGCTTTACCGATGAGCGCATCGAGGCCGTCAACGCCGGTCTCAAGTCCGCCTTCGACATCAAGTTCGGCTTCAACAAATGGTCGGTCGGCGAGGATTTCTCGCGTGATGTGCTTGGCTTTTCCGATGAGCAGTTGAACGATTTCTCGTTTGACATGCTGTCGGCGCTCGGCTTCACCAAGAAGGAGATCGAGGCTGCCAACATCCATGTCTGCGGCGCGATGACGCTGGAAGGTGCGCCGCACCTGAAAGACGCGCATCTGCCGGTGTTCGATTGCGCCAATCCCTGCGGCAAGATCGGCAAGCGCTACCTGTCGGTCGAGTCACACATCCGCATGATGGCCGCTGCCCAGCCGTTTATCTCCGGTGCAATTTCCAAGACCATCAACATGCCCAACGAGGCGACGGTCGAGGATTGCAAGAACGCCTACCTTCTCTCGTGGAAGCTGGCGCTCAAAGCCAACGCGCTTTACCGCGATGGCTCCAAGCTGTCGCAGCCGCTTAATTCCTCGCTCATTGAAGATGATAATGACGATGAGGATGCGATGGAAGAATTGCTCGCCGCTGCGCCTGCGCAGCGTGCCGTGCAAATCACCGAACGCATCGTCGAGCGCATTGTCGAGCGCGTCGTGCGCGACCGCGAGAAACTTCCGGGCCGCCGCAAGGGCTACACCCAGAAAGCCATCGTTGGCGGGCACAAGGTTTACCTTCGCACCGGCGAGTATGATGATGGCCGCATCGGCGAAATCTTCATCGACATGCACAAGGAAGGCGCCGCCTTCCGCGCCATGATGAACAACTTCGCCATCGCCATTTCGCTCGGCCTGCAGTATGGCGTGCCGCTCGAGGAATATGTCGAAGCCTTCACCTTCACCCGCTTTGAACCGGCCGGCATGGTGCAGGGCAACGACGCGATCAAGAATGCGACTTCCATTCTCGATTACGTCTTCCGCGAACTTGCTGTCTCCTACCTGTCGCGCCACGATCTTGCCCATGTCGACACGTCGGATTTCACCAACACCTCGCTCGGCAAGGCCACCCAAGGCGGCAACAATGAAGCCGCCGTCTCCAAGGGCCTGACCCGCGGCCAC
>JANMEX010000043.1:0-3679 GCA_031377485.1 Phyllobacteriaceae bacterium | reverse complement strand
ATGGTGCGGTCGAACCACATGTTGGCGAACTTGTGGGCGGTCACAACCAAGATCACGGTCGAGCCGGGCACTTGCATTGTGTCGACGAGCCGGACGGCATCGATCAGAACTTGCGAGCCGGAAATCAGCGACACGACTGTTCTGATAACGTGCGGCGCCTGGAAGGTACCCCACAGTGTCAATTCACCCTTCACCTTGTCGAACGATGCCACAGATTGGCAGGTTTCGAGAGGTGATGGATGGGTACGATGATCTACCAGCATTTCCTTGATGGTCACATCGGCATTGGCAAATACCGCGTCGGTCGCGTCCTTGTCGCCGATTGCCCATTCAAAAATATGGTTAGGGTGTTTGCGCGGTCCGTGCGCGCCGGTCATCTTGTCCTTGATGTCTTCGCGCAAAATTGGAGCGTCCGGCAGCATGGATTTGAACGGATCAACGATGCACGGCAGCGCCTCGTAAACCACGTCAACAAGTTCCGTGGCATCAGAGGCGATGTAACGATCTTCGGCAATGACGAAGGCGACTTCCTGATTTTGGAAGAGCACCTTTTCTTCCGCCAATACGGCCTGCACATCGCCCGCCAGGGTTGGCATGTAGTGGAGACCGAGCGGCTTGAGGTCTGCCGCCGTCAACACCGCGATCACGCCCGGCAGTGCCTTGGCGCGGCTGGTGTCGATGCTGATGATGCGGGCATGAGCATGGGGAGAGCGAACAAAATCGCCAAACAACATGCCAGGCAATTTCACGTCATCGACATAGTTGCCTTTGCCTTGCGTGAAGCGGATGTCTTCAACGCGCTTGCGCTTGCAGCCCATGCCTTGAAGCTTTTCAACCCGCTCGGCGCGGTCTTCGTCAATCTTGGCTTGCGTGTTCATTCTGCGGCCTCTTGAAACGGAGTTCCATTGATCTTGGCCGCCGCATATTGGATGGCCTTGACGATATTGACGTAGCCTGTGCAGCGGCAAAGATTGCCGGCGATGCCGTGACGGATTTCATCTTCCGTGGGGTTGGAATTTTCCTGCAGCAGACGATGCGCCCGCAAGATCATGCCAGGCGTGCAGTAGCCGCACTGAAGGCCGTGCATCATGCGAAAGCCTTCCTGCAAGGCACTCAGCGTCCCGTCGGGATTTGCCATGCCCTCGATGGTGGTGATGCTCGCGCCATTGGCCTGCACCGCAAAGGTCATGCAGCTTTTGACGGACATATTGTCCACTTCCACTGTGCACGCGCCGCAGTGGCCGGTGTCACAGCCAATGTGGGCGCCAGTAAGCATTTGCTGTTCGCGCAGGAAGTGAATGAGCAGCGTGCGCGGCTCAACGAGCGCCTCGACCTTTTTGCCGTTGATGGTCAGTTGAATGTGTGATTTTGACATTTTGTTTCCTCAGCCTTTGGCCCGGGATGCTGCGCGCTCAAGCGCACGGCGCATCATGATGCCAGCCATTTTGGTGCGGTACTCGGCCGGTCCACGCATGTCGGATGCCGGATCGGTGATGGCTTCAGCGGCCGCGACCGCGCGGTCCACGGTTGCCTTGTCGAGGGATGAACCAACGAGAATGGCGGAAGCCTCTTCTGCCCAAAGCGGGGTATCGGCAACATTGGTTAGACCGATTGATGCACTGGTGCATTTGCCGCCGGACATCGTGATGACAACTGCTGCGGCAGCCGTTGCATAGTCACCGACCTTGCGCTTCAGTTTTTCATAGCCATAGCCATGGCCTGCGTGCGGAACCGGGATGAGTACCGCCGTCAGGATTTCGCCGGTTTCCAGTGCCGTGAAATAGGCGCCTTGATAAAAGTCGCGGGCAGCGACCTGGCGCGAACCGTTTGGTCCCGTCAACTCATAAGACGCATTGAGGCATTGCATGAGCGCTGGCATGTCATTGCCCGGATCGCCATTGGCAACATTTCCACCGAACGTTCCCTTGTAGCGAATTTGCGGGTCAGCGATGACGAGGGAGGTTTCGGCAATGATCGGCAGATGCTTTGTCATAATATCTGAATGGATCAGTTCATACTGCGTCGTCATAGCGCCGATCTTGATCGTATCGCCTTCAACGGAAATGCCTTTGAGGTCGCCAATGGCTGACAAGTCAATCAAATGCTCAGGCGAGGCCATCCGCATTTTCATCATTGGTATGAGGCTGTGGCCCCCGGCAAGAACGCGAGCCTCTTCCCCAAGTTTCGCCAGAAGGCCAACCGCCTCGCTGACCGAATTTGGTCTATGATAGTCAAATGAACCGGGTATCATTCTTGGCTCCTCCCAAAGCGCAAAATGCTCAAAATCAAGCGATCAATACCAATCACTGATGAGAACTTATCTCTATGGGGCGCGAAGAGTGTCTAACGGGCAAGCGCTGCTACACGAATTGCAGCCGGATGCACGAAACGCGGTGTCGTGCACGAAATGCGTCAGTGTTGCTGTCTATATTTTCAAGCGGATGAAACGTCTTGTCCGGACTTGAAGGCCGCCCATTCCTCGCGCAATTGCGCAACGCGCGTGCGGCTGACCGGCACGGTGCGGCGGATCGAGGAATCCAACTCGGCAACAGCTGCATCACCTGCCTTCCTGACGCGTACAATATGACCCAAATTCACAATATAGCTGCGATGCGTGCGGAAAAACCGGTCTGCGGAAAGTCGCTCGTCCACTTCGCTGATCGACAAAGGACAAAACAGGTCATCACTGCCATTGAAAACAAAAGTGTAGTGCGCGTTGGCATGGACGGAGACTATATCGCCGGCTGAAATGTGGAAACGGTGCCCGCTTTTCTCGATCGGGAGCAGGACCGCGCTGTCCAGAACCTTGCGATCTAAAAGCGACCTGCCATCGCCGGACGGTGCATCAGTAATCTTCGCAAGCATGGCTGTCGTTGAACCAAAAACAGCCGACGTATCAACCCGCACTTCATGCGCACTGGGGTCATTCCATTTTTGATCGCTGGCCGGGCCATGTTGTTCACGAGGGATGAGGGCCAGCATGAAGATGCCGGAGATTGAAAACGCCATGACGCTGACAATCATGGCCAGACTGTCGCTGGAAATCAGCGATTCAGTCGCTATCGGCTCGGGCATGAAGTGCAAAGTCGTTCCCGCCATTGCCATGTAATGCATGCCGGATACAGCGAGGCCAAAAACGATTGCGCCGACAAAATTTGGAAAGCGTGTGCTGGCCAGAAAAGCGAGCCAAAGCGCAAGACCAGAGGCAGCAATTGCGATCAGCACACTGGCAACGACGTAGCGGTAGTCATGTTCCATATGTGCACTGGAGTGCAGCGCCATCATGCCCACATAGTGCATGGTGGCAATGCCCAACCCCATGAACAAGGCACCCGTCAGGAGCCACTGTTTTGACCTCAGGCTTGCCATATAGATGGAAACACCCGTCACAAGCACACAGACCAGAAATGACAGAAGCGTTGGCAGCACCAGATAGTCGATCGTGGCGGTTGTGATGATTGCCAGCATACCAATGAAATGCATGCTCCATATTCCGACGGAAAGCGTGATCGCAGCGCCGGCAATCAGCAGGCGGCGGTCGAACGCAAAGGATGCAGGGATGCGCTGCGCAAGACTGAGGCCGACAAAGCCGGCTTGTATGGCCACGATGACAGAGAGCGCGACGAGTACGTAATTGTAACTAAACGACATGCCCCCCAGTTCCGTTGTATGGAACTCC
>JANMEX010000036.1:0-5086 GCA_031377485.1 Phyllobacteriaceae bacterium | reverse complement strand
CCTCGTCGATCACCGGATCGAGCGCCGGGGCCTCGTAGCTTTCCAACAATTTGCGCACCAGCGTGTTGGCGCGCTGCTCTATGCGCTGCTCGCCTTCGGCAAGCCACTGCTCGTAGGAATTGTTGTCGGTGATCGGCGAGGCGTAAAACGCCGTCTGGAAGTTTTCCAGCGTGTGCGCGCAGCCGAGATAATGGCTGCCCGGGCCGACTTCGCGGATGGCCGACATCGCCTGGCCGTTCTCGGACAGGTCAACACCGGCAGCAAACTTCTGCGTCATGCCAAGCTGATCAATGTCCATCATGAACTTCTCGTAGGAACTGACCAGCCCGCCTTCGAGCCAGCCCGCCGAATGCAGCACGAAGTTGGTGCCCGCCAATATCGTCGAATTCAGCGTGTTGGCGCTCTCGTAGGCCGCCTGTGCATCCGGAACCTTCGAGCCGCAAAGCGATCCGCCGGTGCGGAATGGCAGTCCAAGTCGCCGCGACAGTTGCGCCGCGCCATAAGACACCAGCGCCGGTTCCGGCGTTCCAAACGTCGGCGCGCCGGACTGCATCGAGATTGACGCGGCAAAGGTGCCCATCAGCACCGGCGCGCCCTTGCGGCACAACTGGGTGAAGGCAGCGCCGGACAGCACTTCGGCCAGAACCTGCGTCAGCGTCCCCGCCACCGTCACCGGCGACATTGCGCCAGCCAGAATGAACGGCGTGACAATGCAGGCCTGATTGGCCCGCGCATAGACCTTCAGCGCGCCAAGCATCGTCTCATCGAAAACCATCGGCGAGTTGGCGTTGATCAAATTGATGACCACCGTGTTCTTCTCGACAAACTCTTTGCCGAACAAAATACGGCACATTTCGACCGTGTCTTCCGCCCGCTCCGGCGCGGTGACCGAGCCCATGAACGGCTTGTCGGAATATTTGATGTGCGAATAGACCATGTCGAGATGGCGCTTGTTGACCGGCACATCGACCGGCTCGCAAACCGTGCCGCCCGAATGGTGGATCGACGGCGCAAGATAGGCGAGCTTCACGAAATTCTGGAAGTCTTCAATCGTCGCATAGCGGCGCACACCATCAAGATCACGCACGAAGGGCGGGCCATAGACCGGCGCAAACACCGTGGCATTGCCGCCGATCTGCACGTTGCGTTCAGGGTTGCGCGCATGCTGGGTGAAAACGGACGGCGCTGTCTTCAAAAGCTCGCGGCAAAGCCCCTTGGGAAAATGCACCCGCTCGCCTTTGACGTCAGCGCCAGCCTCTTTCCACATCGCCAGCGCCTCGGCATCGTCGCGGAAAATAATGCCCGTTTCTTCGAGCACGATGTCGGCATTGTTCTCGATGATCGACAGGCCTTCCTCGTCGAGCACCTCGTAAACGGCGATCTTGCGCTGGATATACGGCAGCTGCGGGCCAAGCCCTGCCCCGGAACGCGCCGCGCGGCGCGATGCAGCCCCGCCGGAATTGCGCGCCCCGCGCCGTCCGCCCGCCGCCGGCACTTCCGCTTCCAACACCACATCATCGCTCATCGAATCAAACCCTTATGCCCGCGCAGAACGTGCCTGCGCCTTCACTGTCAGGATTTCATTCTAAATGCGACGCCGAAAGCCGCAAGCCCATGCGCGCCTTGCCTTGGCGCACCGGCGACAGGCTGGAAATCGCCAATCGTCGCTTTCTCTGCCACCCAAGTCGCAATTGGGCAGTGTCTTTTGTTTTAACCAACAGATAGTTATAGGTGTTGGCAATAGCCCCGCATGCAAGGACCATATCCATGGCTGACGACGAAATCATCCTCTCTGAACTTTCGGACGACGAACTTGTGCAGCAGATGCACGATGACCTTTATGACGGCCTGAAGGAAGAGATTGAAGAAGGCACAAACATCCTGCTCGGGCGCGGATGGGTGCCTTATGATGTTCTCACCCAGGCGCTCGTTGAAGGCATGCGCATTGTCGGCGAAGATTTCCGTGACGGCATCCTGTTTGTGCCGGAAGTGCTTCTTTCCGCCAACGCCATGAAGGCCGGCATGTTTATTCTTCGCCCGCTGCTCGCCGCAACCGGCGCGCCCAAGCAGGGCAAGATGGTGATCGGCACTGTCAAAGGCGACATCCATGACATTGGCAAGAACCTTGTCGGCATGATGATGGAAGGCGCAGGCTTTGACGTCATTGACCTTGGCATCAACAATCCGGTCGAAAGCTACCTGAACGCAATCGAAGAACATCAGCCCGACATTCTGGGCATGTCGGCACTTTTGACCACGACGATGCCGTATATGAAGGTTGTGATCGATACGATGAAGGAAAAAGGCATCCGTGATGATTATGTCATCCTCGTTGGCGGTGCACCGCTGAACGAAGAGTTTGGCAAAGCCGTCGGCGCAGATGCCTACTGCCGCGATGCGGCTGTGGCAGTGGAGACCGCCAAGGATTACATGAAGCGCAGACACAACCGCGCCAACGCTTGATGGGCTAGACTAACCGGCTTGGCTTGTTTGACTTGGCTTGATTGATTTGGCTTGATGGGCCTGGCTTGACGGGCTTGATCAAACGCCGGAAATCGGGTGCGCGCAAATCATTCGGGTTAGCCGTTCAAGCTTTAAATGCGGTGAATTTGATTTTGGACGCGCCTGAACTGTAGGTTCGCACTATGGGCGACCGCAAAGAGCAAATTGGAAAATGCGACGACCGCTTTGATACGGTCGTCGTTATCGTATGTGGTCAGTTGATGCGAAGGATCAGTTCACTGAATCTTGGACAGCATCAGCCGTTTGGTTGACGTCTCTGCCTACACCGCGCACGGTGTTGGCGCATGACGCGGCAAACAGGGCGGCAACAAGAGCAAATACGGTGAGAAAACGATGGTTGGTCATTTGTCATTATCCTTTTGGTTGGTCAGGTAGAAGTTGATGCGTGACGGTCAGTCGACATCACAACGCACGAACGCAGAAAAAGTTCGAATTATTGCGTGCGGCGCAATAGCGCGCGAAATCATAGCCATCAAAGACGTGAATGGCCTCGATCACATCGACCTGAAATGCCTGCCTGCCATTTGGCACGTTTATCCAGCAAAAATCGCCCCCGCCATGCGCAGCGCCATTGCAGAAGCGCGTGAAGAGGGGTTTGGCAAAATCTATATCGGTTACGCCGAATGCGGCACGCAGGGCGAACTGGACAAGATATGCGAAGAAGAAGGAATTGAACGCATTGCCGGGCCGCATTGCTACGCCTTTTTTACCGGCACAGAGAAGTTCATCACGGAAGCCGAGACCGAATTCACTGCCTTTTATCTTACAGATTTGCTTGCCCGTCAGTTCGAGACATTTGTCATCGAACCGCTCAAACTTGAGGAGCATCCGGAGCTCAAGCAAATGGTATTCGGCAATTATACAAAAATCGTATATCTGGCCCAAACAGTCGATGAAGCCCTGCAGGCGAAGGCCAAATGGGCGGCGGACTATCTCGGGCTCGACTATGAATATCGATTTACGGGTTATGGCGACCTCGCACCTGCCTTGAAAGCGCTCTGATCCACAAATAACTGTTGTGCTCGCCAAGATTCCGGCGCGTTTTCACCATTTCGTCATGACTGCTTGTGAATATGCGAACGTGGAGGACAAGTGCCTTGTTTTCGCCAGAAGATCCGGAGTTTGTACAGATCGTGATGGAACCGGAAAGCCCGGCTGAAGAACTAGTGCCCCGCAAAAGGCGCATCCACAGGCCGTTGTCGCGTGTGCTGCGCGAGTTTGCCAATGCCAATGAGGGCAGCGTTTCACTGGGCGGCTTGCGGACGGCACTGGGCGATCGCTCTTTTGCGGCGCTTCTGGTTGTATTTTCAGCGATAAACCTGATCCCGATCCTGCCTCCCGGCTCGACTTTCGTCTTTGGCATCCCCCCATTGATCATCGCGGTGCAGATGATTCTCGGCCACAAGAGTGTATGGCTGCCAAAGCGGCTGTTGAATCAGTCGTTTTCCGCAGATCGTTTCAAGTCCATCATGCGCTCGGTTGCGCCGCGCCTGCGCCGCGTGGAACATTTCATCAAGCCGCGTTATTGGCCGTTTCCGGTGATGGTCGGCGAAAGACTGGTTGGAGTGTTATGCGCGCTTTTGTCCGTGCTCGTCATATTGCCCATCCCGGGTGCCAATTGGATACCCGCGTTCGCAATGGTGCTGATGGGCCTGTCGCTATCGGAGCGCGACGGCATTCTCCTGGTGCTGGGCCTTGGAATCGGTGCTGGTTTTCTGGCATTTTTCATCGCCATTTTCGGCACGATCACGTCGTTTGCACACGGCTTGTTCTGATTGATCGCCTTCGGCTTGCCCGTAATACTCAAACTCTTTCCTTTAATATCGACGTGTCGCATATAGGCGTCGTATTTTGAGTGAACGGCGTCGTGCCGCAACAAGCTCAAAATCCTGCTTGGCTGCACCTTCCCCACCGAACCGGAGCATTATACATGGCTGATCTGATCATCGTCCTTTGGCGTGACATCCCTGCGCAAGTCATTGTCAAAAAGGGCCGCCAGACGGCCAAGCGTGAATTGCCGCTGCGCTTCACCGAGGCTATCGACATGTGCGCCATGCGCACCGGCGCGGGCGACACAGATGCGTATCTGGCGGAATGGCGCAAGGCATCCCCGGTGGCAGTTTCGGATGAACTGGAAACGGAAGCCGACAAAGCGCTCGCAGCGATCGAAGCGGAATACACGCACGAGCGGCTCGTGACGCTGGTGAAAGCCGGAGGCACCGCCAATGTCTGATGTCGCAGTCCAGCCGGCCGCACCAAAGCCCGCCGCAGCCAAAAAGCCTGCTCCCAAGCTGGAGGTTGGCCCGGTTACATTCTCAGCCGATGGCCGCAAACGCCGTGCGCTGACCATCCGCTACTGGTCAATTCGCCATTCGCGTTTTCTCGAGTGGTTTTATAACCGCTTTTCCTCAACGCTGGTCAAGATCCATCCATTGTTTGCCAAGATCGGCTATGACCGCGCCGAACGTCCGGTCTCAACCTTGGAAAAGGGCGTCAAGGGCTTCATGTTCGATTGCCGCATGTGCGGCCAGTGCATCCTCTCATCTACCGGCATGTCCTGCCC
>JANMEX010000004.1:0-5723 GCA_031377485.1 Phyllobacteriaceae bacterium | reverse complement strand
GCACCCGAAGGATTTCAGTTCACCGCGCCGGTTTTGAAATCGCAAAATAACGGGAAGCTGCAATTTGAGGCACAATTCCAGAGCATGTCACGCAAATACATTCCCGATCCCAAGATGGTTGCCTATACGTTGGTAACTGCTACCGGCGCAGTTTCTGGTGAGAAGGCGCTTTCTCACCCTTGAAACCCTCGACAAAGTAATTTCAATCCCTACCTTCCGCTGCAACCGGCATTTGCCGGACAGTTTCCATGGAGAATGACATGATTAAAGTTGGCGACCGCTTGCCTGATGCGAAATTCAAAGTCCGTACGGACGATGGTTATGGCGATGTGACCACGGCTGATGTCTTTGCAGGCAAAAAGATCGTGCTGTTTGCCGTTCCGGGCGCCTTCACGCCGACTTGCAGCGTCAACCATTTGCCGGGCTATCTTGAGAACCATGATGAAATTCTCGCCAAGGGCGTCGATGGAATTGCCGTTGTTTCCGTCAACGACCACCATGTGATGAACGCATGGGCGAAAGCATCCGGCGGCGAAGGCAAACTTCAGTTTCTCGCCGATGGTGCCGCTGCCTTTACAAAATCCATTGGACTTGACGCTGACATGGGGCCACTTGGCGTGCGCTCCAAGCGCTTTTCAATGATTGTCGAGGACGGGGTCGTCAAACAATTCAATTTGGAAACCGGCCATGGCGCGGAAGTTTCCGGCGCTGCCGCAATTATCGGCCAACTCTGAAGCCGTTTGCATCTGAAGCTGTTTAATCAAGGTACTTCAAGCGTTTGACTAAATCGTCAGACGCTTGATTTCTCTGGTGCTGCAAGGTTCAACCTTGCGCCAACGCCGCAATTTCCGCTTTTGACTTCGGCTTGAATGGTGCCATTCCCTCGCGGGCGAGTTCATCTGCGCGCTCGTTTTCAGGATGCCCGGCATGCCCCTTGATCCAGTGCCATTCCACCTTGTGCCGCTTGCGCGCCTCGTCCAGACGCTGCCAGAGTTCCAGGTTCTTCACTGGCTTTTTGTCTGCTGTTTTCCAACCGTTTTTCTTCCAGCCGATCATCCATTTGCCAATGCCATCGCGCACGTAGGATGAGTCTGTATAAAGGTCTGCGCTGCATGGTTCTTTCAGCGTTTCAAGCGCGCTGATGGCCGCCATCAATTCCATGCGATTGTTGGTCGTCTCGCTTTCGCCGCCGGACAGTTCTTTTTCCTTGCCGTTCCAGCGCAAGATCGCGCCCCAGCCGCCGGGTCCCGGATTGCCGGAACATGCACCATCGGTGAAAATCTCGATATGTTTCATGGTCGCGCCAGTCCATATTCTGCTGGCGAGGCGATCTGGCGATGAAACCGCATTTTGCGCAGATATTCGAGCGGATCCTTCTTGACCACCAGCGCACCGGCTGGCGTATTCAGCCAGTCGTAAAGCCGCGTCAACATAAAGCGCAAGGCCGAGCCTCTTGCCAGCAAGGGGAGCGCATTCGCCTCCGCTTCAGACAGAGGCCGGACCGATTGATATCCCGACAACAAAGCACTTCCCTTTGTCAGGTTGAAAGCATGGTCTTTTTCAAAGCACCAGGCATTGAGGCAGACAGACAGATCGTACGCAAACAGATCGTTGCACGCAAAATAGAAATCAATCAGTCCTGAAAGCTTGTCGCCCAAGAAAAAAACGTTGTCCGGAAACAGATCCGCATGGCAGATGCCGGATGGCAATTGCGATGGCCACTGTTTTTCAAGATCCTGCAAATCCGCCTCAACTTCGGCTGCCAAGCCCGGCTCGACGCTGTCGGCGCGGGGCTTTGCTGCCTCCCACAGTGGGCGCCAGCCGTGCACCGAAAGGGCATTTGGCCGCTTGATGGCAAATCCTTCACCGGCCAAATGCATGGCCGCCAACGCAGCGCCGACAGCGCGGCAGTGGGCCACGGTCGGGCGGCGCATCCACATGCCTTCAAGAAACGTCACAATCGCAGCCGGGCGTCCGGCCAATTGGCCGATGATCTTGCCATCCTTGCGGTGAACCGGAAGCGGGCAGGATATGCCCCGTGCCGCCAGATGATCCATCAATCCAAGAAAGAACGGCAAATCATCCGGGTTCACCCGCTTCTCATAAAGCGTGAGGATATAGGAGCCGGTATCCGTATGCATCAGGAAATTCGAGTTTTCGACACCTTCAGCAATCCCTTTGTAAGAAAGCAGGCTGCCAACGGAATAGTCCTCAAGAAAGTCTGCGAGGTCGTTTTCGGCAATGTCAGTGTAAACGGCCATCAACTTTTCCTTTAGCGCACTCTCTTAACGCGAACCGGTTCCCACTTCGCTTGAGAATGCTTCGATTCTTTGACGCATTCTCTTAACGCGAACCGGTTCCCACTTCGCTTGAGAATGCTTTTACCCGTTTACAAAGGCCATATCGGCCCGTGTGAGTTCAACATCCCGCAGTGCGCGCACGACAGGAAAATCCTCGGTTTCCTCGACGGTGATCGCCAAATCGACAGTCACATCAAAACGGGCACGAAACGCTTCGATGATTTCCTCGACGATGATTTCCGGTGCCGAAGCGCCAGCCGAAAGACCAAGCACTTTTGGTGTGCCGATCTCATCCCACGGGATTTCACTCGCGCGCTGCACCAAAAGCGACTTTGCGGCACCTGCCCGCTTCGCGACCTCAACAAGACGCATCGAGTTTGATGAATTCGGCGCACCAACGATCAGAAAAAGATCAGAGCCCGGCGCTGCCTGTTTGACCGCGTCCTGCCTGTTGGTTGTGGCATAGCAAATGGATTCGGCAGACGGCGCATGAAGCGCGGGAAAGCGGGAGGCCAGGACAGCAATGATATCGGCAGTGTCGTCCACCGAAAGCGTTGTCTGCGTCACATAGCCGAGCGTGTTTTCATCAAGCGCAACATAGGCACGGGCCTGTTCGACCGTTTCAATCAGGCTGACCGCGCCTTCAGGCAGCTGACCCATTGTGCCTATGACCTCCGGGTGGCCCTCATGGCCGACGAGAAGGACATGGCGGCCGCGCTTTTGGTGGAGCATCGCCTGTTTGTGCACCTTGGAGACCAGCGGGCACGTGGCATCAAGGTAAAACAACTGCTTGGCAATCGCATCAGCCGGCACGGATTTTGGAACGCCATGCGCGGAAAATATCACTGGCGCGTCGTGATGTTCTGCCGGTATTTCATCAAGTTCTTCGATGAAAACCGCGCCACGCGCCTGCAAGCCTTCGACAACATAGCGATTGTGAACAATCTCGTGACGGACATAAACCGGCGCGCCATGCTTTTTCAACGCCAATACAACGATCTGGATTGCCCGATCCACACCCGCACAAAAACCGCGCGGACCGCACAGGCGTATCGTCAAAGGGGGCATAAAGGCATCAAGCATCATCAATTGGATTTGGCTTTTCATGCCTGCGGTGTCAAGCGGCGCTGGCGGATATGCCTAAATGCCAGCACCGACCAAATGACCAGCAACGCTCCAGCCAAGCCGTACCACGTCACCGCATATTGCAGATGATTGTTCGGCAGATCCAGAATTGTCACTCCGCCTATTGGGAAACCACCGGGATTTGGTGTCTTGTCGGCATCAATGAACAGTTCAGGCATTGAGGCGCCCGAAGGCAGCCCCGCGCTGTCGCGCATCGCCGTGAAGTCTTTCCAGTAGAATATGTTTTTCGCCGGTTCATTGTCCGGCAACACGGATGAAGGCTTCACCGTCAATATTGAACGTGCCAGTCCGGTTATTTTCACTTTGCCACTAATCTGGCCTTGCGCGCGCGTCGCCGCATCTTTGCGATCAAACGGCACAAAGCCGCGGTTGATGAACACGAAATTTCCCGGAAAAATCTCCAGTGGCGTGAAAACATCATAGCCGGACTGACCGTCATAGGTCGCAAAGAAATGCCGCTCGGAGGAATGCAGAAAAGTGCCTTCCACGGTTACCGGCCAATAGTCTGTTCCTGGCTCCGTCTTGAACCAAGCTTCGAGCGGTCTCGGAGGTTGATGGACGCGGCTCTCGATGGTTTGGAGCAAGTTCTCTTTCCAGACCAGCCGCCGGACCTGCCAAGTGCCAAGTGAAATGAGCATGGCCAACACGGCCAACACCAACAGGGACATGATGCCAAAGCGAAGGTTGGACGGTGTGGTACTCATTGTTTGCCTTCAAGTCGGCCTTCGGCGGCTTTGTTGCGATACTGCAAGGCGATCAAAAGCCCTTTCATCCAGCGCAGCAGCACGAGGCTCAAGATGATGACCATCGGAATCCACAGTACAAAATGAACCCAAAGTGGTGGGTTGAAATGAACCTCGGTGTAGAGCGCCGATCCGGTTACGATAAAACCGATAATGAGAATGACAAATACCGCTGGTCCGTCACCTGCGTCGATAAAGCTGTAGTCGAGCCCACAGTTCGAGCAGCCTTTGGCCGTGTTCAGATAGCCGTTAAACAAGCGGCCCGTGCCACAGCGCGGACATTTTCCGGCAAGGCCGACTTTGACCGGATCAACGGGAGCGTAATGGGCTTTGTCATCATTCATGGACCAACCTCCAAATGGAGCGGGCGGCTGCGTTTTCGCACAGCCGCCCGAATATTCACATTTTTAAGAAATTCAAATCAGCCGTGATGGATCGGCGCGCCCCATGATGCCCAGACGTAAATGCAGGCAAACAGGAACAGCCATACAACGTCGACGAAATGCCAGTACCAAGCTGCCGCTTCGAAGCCGAAATGCTGCTTGGCTGTGAAATCACCAGCCAACGCCCGGAACAGGCAGACAGCCAGGAAAATCGTTCCGATCAACACATGGAAACCATGGAAGCCCGTCGCCATGAAGAAGGTCGCGCCATAAATCGAATCTTTGAACGCGAACGGTGCGTGCGCATATTCATAAGCTTGGACTGTCGAAAAGATCACGCCTAGCAAGACTGTGAGAATCAGTCCGTTGACCAGACCCTTGCGGTCATCATGCAAAAGCGCGTGATGCGCCCATGTGACTGTCGTGCCGGAAAGCAGGAGGATGATCGTGTTGTAAAGTGGCAAATGCAGCGGATCGAGGACTTCAATGCCCTTAGGCGGCCAGACTCCGCCAGTAAAAGCGAAGCGGGCAGCCTGTTTGGCCTCGCCTGCAAAAAGGCTGGCGTCAAAGAAAGCCCAGAACCAAGCGACGAAGAACATGACTTCGGAGGCAATGAACATGATCATGCCGTAACGAAGATGAATGGAAACCACACGGGTGTGATGGCCTTCATGTGCTTCCTTGATCGTATCCGACCACCAGCCGAACATCGTGTAGAGGACCACGGCAAGCCCGATAAAGAATATCCACGGCGTTGCCAGTTGCAGTCCGAACAGGTGCAGCGAACCGCCCTTGTTGTACTGCATGTAGGCGACACCGCCGATAGCCATGACCAAGGCGCCCATGGAGCCAAGGAATGGCCACGGGCTCGGGTCGATGATGTGGTAGTCGTGTTGCGGTTTCGCGTGTGAATCAGCCATGGTTTCCCCCGGTCAGTTCTTTGGTTTAAAACAGCTTACGCTGCTATTGCAATTGTGCTTCCGTCTTTTTCACATCCTTGGAGGTTGCGGAGGCAACCGGGTTTTCGTCCTTGGAGGAAAAAAACGTGAACGAGAGGGTGATGTTATTTATGTCTTACAGGTCTGGCTCGTTGACTATTTCCGTATAAAAAAAAAAAACGACGGGCATATCCAGCTTTTCGCCGGGTTTCA